>USPX01000118.1 GCA_900556665.1 uncultured Eubacteriales bacterium | reverse complement strand
GCCTTCTAGCATTGCTATCTTGGTATTGGTGTTGTCTCTACACCCTTATATATGTCATGAAAAATAAATAATCTCTCTTAATTTTAAATAATTTTGGGCCGCGGAAAATTTATATCTCTTGAATACATATTGCTTTTTGTTTCTTATATAACTTGAAGTTTATTTAAAATATTTTCGCCGAAGGCGACAACGTTTTTTATTTTGGGCTTATAATCATTTTATAACATTCTCTTTCATCTAAAGAAAGTGTAAAGGTAAAACCATTTCTCTTATGCAAAAAGAAAACACCCAGACAAAAGCTGTCTAGGTGTTTTCTTTTTTATTATTTTTATTCCTCAACAATCAGCCCAATCTGCTCCACTCTTAAACAATACCTTGCCTGCTTCTTCACTTGTTCCTCACTCCAAGGCATTGCCACACTATAAGGAAATCTCCTTAAAAGCTCCCTATCATTTTCACTATTGCCTACCACCAACACTTGTTCCTCTGGCCAGCCTTTTTCTTTACAGAACTTAATGGTCTGTTCCACCTTATTACATCCTTTAGGCATCATATAAATGCAGTGCTTTTCTTTTTCTACCTGTACATCTAGTTCCTTAACAACTTCCATAAACTGTGGGATTTCTTTATGACCTAAACGTACTAAAATCTTAGATTTAAGGCTATTACTCATTATCTTATTTTCTAATAACTCAATGCCTTTTAATGTTTCTATGCACTCGTTACTAAACGTATGCTGCTGCTTTTGTCCTGTCTCAAAATCACAAATATACATGCCATTTTCAAAAATGCCGCCGCTTATAAAAGGCTTAAGCTTTCTGCACTTTTTCAGAGTTAAATCATAAGGCAAGGCAGTTACCAGATATATTTTTGCCTTTTGTGCTAAATACGCTACAGCTAATTCTACTTCTGGGGTGATGATACCTTTTTCATTGGTTAGCGTCCCATCTACATCTATAAAAATGGCCTGAAACTTATGTTTTTCCAGTAATCTAAAGGTTTTCTTACTACCAAAATGCTGCAAGGTTGGGAGATTTGTTAAATTAGAATATGCCAAGTAACAGTCACATCTTTTTCGCCCACATGGAGTATAGGTGATGTTGCCTTGATATAAATTTCCCATACTGGCTTTGCTTCTATTGCAGGCATAGACCTCTCCTGCTGCTTCTATAAAGAAACTTTCATGTCCACCTAAGCAATCTTGTGTGGCCCTTGGCTCCTTAAGTTCTAGGTCAAAGAAAGGGTCTATAGCCTTAAATTCTGTGATTTCATCTAAAGTATAATGTCTTCTTAAACCATCCATTTTATTAATCCATAAGTAAATAGAAGGTGGCAACTTCTTTCTTAGCAATTGAATGCTTTCTAAGTTGGCTGGATTGCCTACTGCGCCGACACTTACTTCTACAAATTGCATGATATCTAATATATTTTGAGCAAAGGCATCTACATCTACCATATCGGGATGAAAACTGCACCATAGTTTGATTTTATCCAGGTTGGCTTTTTCTTTTTGCCAAAGGGCAACTAGCTTTTTAATGTCGCAGCTTAAGTTTGTTTGAATGCCTACATAAGCTACTTGAGGCAGCTTGCTAAACTGTGAGAGGCTCCTTTGTATATGGGGATAAATAAGGGCTTCGCCATAAGGTGTGAAAAATACATTCATGTTTTCCACTTTGGTAGCCCGAGCTACCAAAGTGGAAAATTTCTCTAAAGCTTGTTGATCTCGTGCGATTTCTTTGGCACTAGGCTGCTTCTTTGCAAAGGGGCAATAACTACATGCATAATTACAGGATTTAATGAAACCGCGATAATATAAGGTCTTTGCTTGATTTAACATAGGCTTATGGGTTACAGCCTTCCTGCATTTTTCTTACTACTTCATCTGACATAAAAAGTGGTCCAATATAATCAGATAATCCTAAGCCCTCTTCTGTTAAGCGTATAAATCCAGCCTCCTGAACTGCCCATTTTTTCGCCATTAGTTCTGTTATAATTGGGAAATCATGTGCTAATTCACTCTGCCAAAGCTGATTGTATTCCTTAAGCGCAATGCCCCTATGATACATCAGATTTTTAATAACAAATCTTCGTTTTTGCTCATCTTCATTTAATATGTAACCTGTAAGCCCTTCAACAAAGCTTCCTTTTTGATTAAATGCCCTAATGGTTTGGGTGCAGCTTACTACCTTTGCACTATATGGCTCGCAAAAGTGTAAGTTGCCAATATAGCTTCTGCCGCCGCAGCCAATGGCAATCATTTCTTCAAAGCCGCAGCTGTAACTTGCTTCTTGATGGCGTACAAATCTTCTCATGGACGTTTGATGATAGCCTGCTGATTTTAAATAAGCTGCCAGAAATCTATACATCTCTTGCTTTAATGTTTCTTCTACCCCATTTGTGCCATATAAACCGGTATGCTTTCTAATATATAAAGGATAAATAAATATTTCATCTGGGGCATACATCAGTGCTTGTTCCAATGAAGCTTTCAAGCTATCTATCGTTTGACCTGGCACCCCATAAATCAAATCTATATTTAAACATTCAAAATTTATATTTTTTAAAGTTGTTAAAGCCGCATGAACATCCTTTGATAAATGCTTACGCTTTAATGCTGTAAGCTCTGGATCATGAAAAGATTGCACCCCAATACTTACACGATTGATGCCTTTTTCTTTAAGGTAGTGCATTTTTTCCTTTTGTGTCTGATGGGGTGATGTTTCGATGCCCACAAATGCTGTCTCATAATCTATTCCAAAGTTTGCTTCTAAAGTGCCAAAAAGTCCTTCTAACTGCTTTTCATTTAAAATAAGAGGCGTTCCACCACCTAAGATTACTTCCTTAAATAAACTTTGCTTTGGCATAGTTTGCTGCCTATTCATATAGCTTGCATATTCTTTAACTTGTCTTGATACAGCCTCTAAATAGTCCTCTATTTCACTGCCTGCTGGCACTTTAGAAAATAAATTGCAGTAGCCGCATTTAGACTCACAAAATGGAATATGTACATATAAACTATTACCTTTCGTCTGCTTTAAATACTGCTTAACCACTTCAGCTGGAATAGGTCTATAAGCCTCTTTATGTGGATAACTGTACATATATTGATTGTATATACTTTGCTGATCACTCATTATTTTTAACGCTTTCTCTTAACTCATAAAATTATATTACAAAATGTTTATACGGTACGGTATAAGTAATCTCATGTCCAACCCCATGGAAATAATACCCGTCTTCGCCATAACAGCTGCCATGGTCTGAACACATGATAACAAATGTTTTACCTCTTTTTCTAAACACATCTAAAAGCTGCTCCATCTTTGAATCCACATAGCGTAGTGCTGCTGCATGAGTTTCTATATCATCTTCTTTTTTGCCTGCTATATAAAAATTATTTGGATAATGAATGCTGTCCACATTCACATACATCATGATACGTTGTTCTGTACTGACACCTTCTAATTTACGTGCAATAAAATCAATCTGGTGCTCAAAGCTTTCTTTCACGGTGCAACCAAATGAAGGATTCCAGTAACTATATTTAAAATAGCTTGGTAAAACCTTGCCAATATCTGCACGTTTACTAAAGAAAGAAACGCCACCAATACAATAAGTGTCATACCCTACTTTTTCTAAGCCTTCTATAAATGTAGACCCATCAAAGCTAAAGGCATTTTCTGGCCCTTTTTTACCCATTCCAATTCCTTTTGGGAAGAATAACATTTCACTGTCAAATATAGAATGTCCCTCTGCTGGCGTTGGTAAAAATCCAGCAAACATAGCCATATGAGAAGGATAAGTAAAGCTGCCTGGTGCATGACATTTTTTCCACTTTCCATAGCGGTTAATTATAGGTGTCCCCTCATTGTCTTCTTCTTGTTTTGCCACATCATATCTGAGTGTATCTAAGCAAACAAATAAAATGTCATGTGTTCCCACAATCTCATTCATATTAATTTCACTTTGCCCTACCTTTTTTCTTAAAATACTGCTTGGTACTTCTGGTCCTGCGTCACGCATTTTGTTTCATCCTCTCAATCTGTTTCTTATAAATGAGATTCTCACCATAAATATCTTTATAAGCTAAATCTCCCTGTCCATTCATTTCAATAATCTTTACCTGTTTTTGATCTGAAGTAATGAGCACATCAATCCCTGCCATATTCAGCCCCGGAAAAACTGCCATTGCTTCATTACAAGTTATCTCTATCTGTTTGATTAATACTTCATCTAAATGAAGTGCTTCAAAATCTAATGCCCTATTATTAAGGTGTAAATTTGTAATAGGCCCAGCTGACTGCCTTGCAATAATCTTTTGAATACCGCCAAACTGCCAAATCACCCTTAAATCATAGGCACAGCCTTTATGCATGGCCTTAGGCACCCATTTTTCAATAATAACTTCCTGCTCCAGAAGCTTATCTAAAATTTCTTCTATTTTCCTTGAATCCGTTAACTTTCTTAAAGTCTTCGTGTTATATAACTTTCCATTCTCATATTTCAAAGATGTAAAAGCAATCTCCTGTGATTTCACAGGATGACATTGATAAGCCACAACTCCTGCTGCTCCTGATCCATAATTCACTTTAATAAATAATCTGTAGGCCTTATTTTCTTTTACAAATTCTCTAAGCGCCTTCGTATTTTTGATGCTAACAGGATAGAAAGGGGTAATATTTACCCCTTTCTCCATTAACATTTGTTTACATACTATTTTATTTAAAGTTGTAAGTATTGCCTTAGGTTCATTTAAAAATGAGAGATTTGAAATACCCTGAAGTTGATTTAATAATCTTTGATAGCTGCTAATAATCTCTGTCAAGCGGCTTACTTCACTCTCTTCATAAGTCAGAGGATCAATCTTCACCGCAATTTGTTTGGGATATAATTCACTAAGTCGCCTTACCTCTTTGATCCCTGCCTCATTTAATGGAATAAATGTAATCTCCTGCTTAAGTGCTGCGCCAGCCTGCTGAAAGAAAATAGTTCGTTTACTTTCTTCCTGTCCCATTAAAATAATATGCATCTGCCGTCCTCTATTCTGTTAACATCGGATATTTATAGTAATCATAATCCTCATCATCTTCATCTAATATCTCTTGACCATCTTCTAAAATCACATTTACAGCTAATCTGCTTAATTTCTCCTGCATTTTATCTGTTAAATAATGATAAGTTAAATCCACTGTCTCTAATTTTTCTAATCGTTCTTTATGGTCGATTAAAGCCTGTGCCCCTTTATCACTTAAAGTCCCATTAGAGAAATCTAATACTTTTAGGTTTTCTGGCCAGTTCGCTGCCATAACTCCTTCTACAATTTCATCTTGAATATCACTATCGCCTAATCCTAAATACTCTAGGTTTTTGAAACTGCTATTTTCTAACACACCTAAAACATCTTCTAAATCCCCATCAAAGCCATAGTCTTCAATACCAATATATAAATTTAATTTACGTAAGTTTGGTAAATAAGCATTTTTAATAGACACTAAAACATTTTTAGGTAATCCGCCACAAATAATTTCAAGTTCACGTAAATTTTCATGATGGATTTCCCCAAGCACTAATTCCGAACTTCCTTTAATCGTTAAAGCTTCTAGATTTGGCAGGGCTTTAAGAAGCTCTTCATAATTTCCTTGCATAATCCAAGAAACTTCACACTCTTCATAGTCCATATCCCCAATAAATAAAGACTTGATATGCATGAACTTCTCTTTATTGGCCACAATCCCATCAAGAAGCGCCTGACAGTTCTCATCCCAACATTCACCCCAACAACCAATTACAATCTCCTCTAATTTTGGAAGTTCTGGGTCATTTAAGATTTCTTCTAGCATTGTATGGACATCTTTTGTTTCACAGTCATCATAAGTGTAGCTATATGTTTTTGTATTCATATTAGTTATCTCTCCTCATTATTTAAGTGATCAATATCTTTCCCTATTTATATCTTGTCGTTTAATAATCTGCTTAAACAGTTAATTTCATCTTACTATATATTGATAATCAATTCAATATTCTGCAATTTCCTTTCGAAAAGCATAGATACTCTCAAATGACTGCCTATGTTCTCCATTTCTTTATCCTGTAACAACTTTAATCTAAGTATGTTACGCTATCTTTATAATATTAGATTCTTTTTTAGGCACAAAAATAAGGAATTTATAAGTCTTTGAGTACTTATAAACTCCTTACTATTATTGAGGATAGTGGCTCTTCGCGTTATCTAAATTATAATCCGTTTCGCATCTTTCCAAAGCCTCTCGATTCTATAAAGCCTTGCTGCTTCTCGATTAAACACATGGACGATAATGTCATTAAAGTCTAATAAAGTCCAGTATCTATCATGTAGGCCTTCTATATGAGTAGATGTCGCTTCAAGATTATTTAAAAATACCTTATTAATCTTTGTT
>USPX01000117.1 GCA_900556665.1 uncultured Eubacteriales bacterium | reverse complement strand
AAGTAATGACATATGAGAGAGGATAATAAATGATGACTGTTTATGAGACAACAAATGAAAGGGAAACCTTTGAGATCGGATATAAAATCGCACAAAACAGTTTACCTGGGGATATATATTGTTTAATAGGTGATTTAGGTGTAGGGAAAACTGTATTTTCTAAAGGCTTTGCAGAAGGATTAGGTATTACAGATCCTATTACAAGTCCAACCTTTACAATTGTACAAGAATATGATGCAGAAAAACCTTTATATCACTTTGATATGTATCGTATTGAAGATCCAGATGAACTTGAAATGATTGGTTATGAAGATTATTTCTATGGCAAAGGTGTGTGCCTTGTAGAGTGGGCAAACAATGTGGAGGATGTGATTCCACAAGAAGCAAAATGGATTTATATTGAGAAAGACTTAGAAAAAGGCTTTGACTATCGTAAAATAACTATAAAGTAGGTGGAAGAATGAACATATTAGCAATCGACGCTTCTGGTGTTGCTGGAAGTGTAGCGTACATTAGAGATGGTAAATTAGCAGGAGAATATTATATTTGTCATAAGTTAACACACTCTGAGACAATTATGCCAATGCTTGAACATATGCGTGATTTAATAGGGATAGATTTAGAAAACTTAGATGCAGTTGCAGTTACAAGTGGCCCTGGGTCTTTCACAGGACTTCGTATTGGCGTGACTACAGCAAAAGCATTAGCCATGGCATTAAATGTACCAGTAGTAGGTATTCCAACTTTAGATGCTTTAGCACATAATATGACACATACATCAGCTACAATTTGTCCAATTATGGATGCACGTAGAAATCAAGTGTATACAGCAGTTTATAAATGGGAAAATGATGAATTAAAACGTTTAACAGACCATTTAGCATGTGATATGGATGAACACTTAGAAATGTTAGCAACTAAAGAAGAAGACATTCTTTTCTTAGGTGACGGTGTAGATGTTTACAGAGAAAAAATCGTAAGTAAATTAGGTGAGCGTGCTTTATTTGCACCAGGATTCTTAAATCTTCAACGTGCAAGTACTTTAGCAGAAGCTGCATGTAAAGCCTATGCAAGAGGTGAAAGCTGTGATGCTGCAAGTTTCGTGCCTATTTATCTTCGTAAATCTCAAGCTGAGAGAGAACGTGAAGAGCGTTTAGCAAAGGAACAAGCTCATGGCAATTGTTAGAAATATGACACTGGCCGATCTTGAAGCAGTTTACGACTTAGAATGTCGCAGCTTTAGTATGCCTTGGTCATTAGACTCTTTAAAAAAAGAGATAGAAAATCAACTGGCCTATTATGTGGTTGTAGAAGCAGGAGGAAATATAGTAGGCTATGGTGGGCTTTGGGGTATACTGGGAGAAGGGGAAGTGACAAATATAGCTGTAGATAGCACTTATCGTGGTCAAGGTTATGGACAGCTTATTATGGAGAGCCTTCTTGCCTATAGTTTAAAACAAGGCTTTGAACGCATTACATTAGAAGTAAGAGCAAGCAATGAGGTGGCCAAAAAGCTTTATCTTAAAAATGGCTTTGAGCAAATTGCTGTACGTAAAAATTATTACCAAAAGCCAACAGAAGATGCCGTTATTATGGCATATGAAGTAAGGGCTAATTAAATATTTTTATGTCTTAAGGTAATTTACTTAAAGTATAAATAATAAAAGTACAGACACTGTCTGTACTTTTATTATTTTATAAAATATGCTAGAAGGCTGCAGTGTATTTTGTAAAATAATAAGTTTTGATATATTACGTTTATATTACAGAATATGAATAAAAAGTGTCTTAAGGCTTCAATATGGTATAATAATTCGGTTGAGAAATGATAGAAAAGGATTGAAGCTTAAAAGGAGTAGGTTATGAAGAGAAAATTGACTAGCATATTACTACTTAGTACATTGGCTTTTGGTAGTTCTTATACATTTGCTGAAGAAACGCAGGCAAACAAAATAATGACTCAGGAAGAAAGTACAGAAAAAGAAGTAGCAAACGAATCAAATCTAACTGGATATGAAGGCCTAGATGCATATGATGTAAAATCTATAACAGAATTAAATGCAGAAAGTTTAATGGAAGAAAACGTAACAAGTGGCATAGCTACAGAAGTTATATTAACTTTAAATTCTAAAGTAGCATATGTAAATGGGAGCAAAGAACAACTTTTAAATCCACCAACAGTTGTAAATGAACGTACATTTTTACCACTTCGTTTTGTTGTAGATGAAATTGTAGGTGGGGAAGTAGAATGGGAACCAGAGATTCAAAGGGTTACAGTAAGAAAAGGTGACCAAGAAATTATCGTAACTATTGGCAGTAAAATGGCTATGGTTAACGGGAACTATGTTACGTTAGAAGCAGCACCTTTTACACAAAATGGTACAACAATGTTACCAGTACGTTTTATTAGTGAAAGCTTTGGGATTACATCAGAGTATGATAAAAATACAAAGCAAATTATATTAAAGGGTAGAGATGATAGACCAAATACAGCGCCAAGTGCTTATTTCTACTTTGGGCAATCTACTTTTACAGAAGGGCAAAGTATACAGATTATTGATGGTAGCACAGATCCAGAACATGATAAGATTGTAGAACATAAATGGAAAATATCAGGGGATATGAACTGGAGCGGTAGCGATATTAAAGCGAAACTCAAAGCACCTAAAGCAGGAACATATACAATCGCCCTTCAAGTTAAAGATAAAAGAGGTTTATGGAGTGAGTGGTATGAAAGAGAGTTAACAGTAGAACCTAATAAACCACCTGTTATTACATTCTTAGAACCTTATAAAGCTACATATTCTCAAGGAGAAAATATAAAGCTAACTTATTCTTATGATAATGAAAGCTGGGAAAAGATTACGAATGAAAAATGGACATATCGCCATGCAGAAGATCCAGAGAATAAGGCAATATTAGGAAAGCCTAAGGCACTATTTACAGAAGGTGATTATATTATCACTTTAGAGCTAGATGATGCAGCAGGTAATCGTAGTGAAAAAGTAGAAACTAGAATTCGCGTAAGTAGCGATGTATTGAAAAGTGAGTTAATGTATCGCTTTACAGAAGGTAGTATTGGCGAAGTGATTGATAACTTTGAAAAAGTAAATTATCGTGACTATGCAGATGCGTACATTAGTGAAACAGGTAAAACATTAGGGACTCTGATTATGAGTGATTCACCAGAGGTTGTTTCAAGAGATGGGCTTTTATATCGTGATACCATTAATGGAAAAGGTCGTATGTTAATTCACCATTTAAATGGTTATAACACAAATGGCGTATCAAGTGATAATCGTAGACTTGTAGTAGTAGCAGAAAATACAACTGATCAACCTGTGAAGGTGATTATTAATAATAAGTCAGTAAAAGGACCAGCCACAGACATTTTACGTATTGGTCAAAAAGTACTTTATGATTACTTAGTGGGTAGTGAAAAAGAAGTGTATACATTACAACCTGGAGAACGTAAATTCGTGTATGATTCAAAGGCAAGTAAATGGACATATGGACAATGTATTTCCGGCTTAATGGACATTGAAACAACAGGCGCTGTGAAATTTACAACAGCCTCTGTAAAACATGGTGTGACACTTGAAGATATGGTAGGCATGGAGTTACTTCAACAAGATGTCCATCCAAGAGGCACTTTTGATACAACAGAACTTACATATAAATTAACCCTACTTGGGGATGAACCAACTAAATTACTACTAGGGACTGGCAAAGAAGAATGGGTGAATGGACATGATGCCATTACAGGTGAGATTGTTCAAAATCGTGGTAACTTTGGGGTAACCTATCGTATCACTATTAGTTCAGCAGTAGATACAGGTGTGATTTTAAATCCTAGAGCAACTAACTTTAGAGGGGCTATTAAATGGTTAGATACTGGAGAGGTTTATAATATTCCAGAGACAGGTTCATTTACAGCAGATACTTCTAAAGCTGCAGTTTTAGGTACAATTAAAGCAGGACAAACAAGAACATTTGAATATATGCTACCAAATGGTTCAGCAGCTCCTGTACTTATTGGTTTTATACCAAAAGATTATTGGAATAATTAATATAGAAAAGACGACTAAGTAAATCTAGTCGTCTTTTCTCGTAAAAAATATAAAAAAATGTCATTTTTAACGAAATGATAAAGGCCCTTGGGAATATAGTAGTATTAAGGGGGGAATTATATGAACACACTTAAAGAGCTAAATTGGAATGAGCTTAAAACTTCATATCAACCTTCTGATTTTTCCTTTTCCACAATATTAGAGCAAGGTGGAAATGAAGGGATTATTGGGCAAGAAAGTGCCGATAAAGCACTTGAACTAGGCATGTTAATTGAGGCAGAAGGCTATAATGTTTATATTGTAGGCGAAAGTAACAAAGAACGCGACCTCACAATAAAGCACTTGATACAGCAAAAAGCCCAAACCAAACAAACGCCAAACGATATTTGTTATATATATAATTTTAAAAGTCCAGAAACACCGCAGTGTATTGCACTTCAAGCTGGAGATGGTAAGGTGTTTAAAGCAGATATGACAGAATTTACCCAGTGCATATTAACGGAATTACCCCTACTACTCCAAGGCAAAGAAATTAGTCAAAAGAAACAAGACATACTTGATGAACTTGATAAAGTTAAGCAGCAGCTTATTATAGATTTAAGCGAAAAGTCAGAGAGTATGGAGATTGCCCTCAAAAATACAGGTGGCACCATAGGGTTTGCACCACTTAATGAGGACGGAGAAGTATATTCTAAAGAAGAATACAATGGCCTTTCTAAGATGCAAAAAAAGCAAATCGAAGAAAAGCTAGATACACTTTATGAATATGCAGATGATATTACAGAACGTATTGAAGAAGAGGAAAAGAAATATGCAGCTTATTTACGTGATTTGGAAGAAGAAGTTGTCTTAAATTATGTAGGTAGTATGATTAAAGTTTTGAAAGAAAAATATAGTAATTATAAAGTTTTACGTAAATACTTTAATGACATTGCAGAAGATATATTAGTGCACTTAGAACTTTTTGAAGAACCAAAAGTAGAAGAAAATAAGTTTAAAGAGATCTTTCCATGGACTAATAGTAATCAGCTTCAAAAAATGGTAAATAAATATGGCGTGAATTTAATTGTAACTCATGAAGTAGATAGTGGTGCACCAATTATCGAAGATAGTATGTTAGGTGAAATTTGCCTAAATGGTAAAATACTCTTAGATACAGAAGTGAATAATATGCATACAGACTTTATGCATATCAGACCAGGACTTTTTCATAAAGCCAATGGGGGATATTTGATATTGCATATGCAAAGAATTTTAGAAAATCCAAGTAGCTGGTTAGCGATTAAACAACTTTTGAAAACAGGTTATATTCATATGAGAGATGCAGAAGATATGGGACTCGCACTGACTAATAGTATGAAACCACAGCCCGTAAAGGCAAATATTAAAGTAATTTTAATGGGGAGCAGAAGCGTGTATGAAGTGCTAGCAGCTAATGATGAAGACTTTAAAAAGTTGTTTAAAGTGAAAGTTATTTATGAGGATGAGATTACAAATACGAAGGATAATATTGCAGCCATTGCAAGTAAGATTGCTAAAAGATGTAAAGCTGAAGACTTACCAGATGTGACGGTGGGTGGCCTTTTAAGACTTGTAGAATATGGTGTAAGAAAAGTAGGCAATACAAAGAAATTACCGGCTAATATGGAAGAATATATTGACCTGGTAAGGGAAGCTGGCATATATAATTCAAGGCTAATTGATGAAGCAGCTATTATAAAGGCTATTGATCTGAGAAGAGGTTTTTATCAAAAATTAGAACGTGAAATAGATGACCATATTATAGAAGAAACTACGTTGATTCAAACAAGTGGAGAAAAAGTAGGGCAAGTCAATGGTCTAGCAGTATATACCATAGATGAATATGCTTTTGGTAGACCTGTGAAAATTACAGTTACAACTTATAAAGGTAAGCAAGGCATTGTAGATATTGAAAAGGCAGCAGATTTAAGTGGAGCAATTCATACAAAAGGTATTCATATTATTACAGGCTTTTTAGGTTATGAATTTGCTCAAAAAATTCCTTTATCTTTAAGTTGTAATATTTGCTTTGAGCAAAGCTATGGTCAGATTGATGGCGATAGTGCTTCTAGTGCGGAACTCTATGGTATTTTATCTAGTTTAGGTGAAATACCAATTAAGCAAAATATTGCAACAACAGGTTCAGTGAATCAGTTTGGTGAAATACAACCTATTGGTGGGGTCAATGAAAAAATTGAAGGCTTCTTTAGAGTCTGTCATATGAAAGGACTTAAAGGAAATGAAGGTGTAATCATTCCTTATCAAAATAAACAAGATTTAATGTTAAGTGAAGAAGTAATAGAAGCTGTTAAGAATGGCCAGTTCCATATTTATACGATTAAAAATATTTGGGAAGGTATTGAAGTTATAACAGGTGTAGAAAGTACTGA
>USPX01000116.1 GCA_900556665.1 uncultured Eubacteriales bacterium | reverse complement strand
ACTTTATAACCACATTAGAGCCTTCTGAAGCATAAATTGTTGTTCCGAGCACACTAATCAGTCCAAGTACCAGTAACAATACGGCTTTTTTAATACTTTTCATATTTACGAATCCCCCCTTCTAACAAATTTTATATAGATACTATATTACAATTACATTATATAAAATATATATTACAATTGTATTACATCACACTAACTTTTGATTTACATTGTATACTCTGGAAAACTAATTGTAACAGTTGTTCCTTCACCAAATTCACTTTCAATTTTAATACGACCACCATGTAATTCTACCAACTCTTTAGCAATAGAAAGTCCAAGTCCTGTTCCTCCAAGTTTTCTAGAACGCGCCTTATCTACACGATAGAATCGTTCAAATATACGCTTAAGATCTTCCTTTGGTATACCAATACCTGTATCTGCAATCTGAAGTATAATCTGCTCTTTTTCTTTCTGTAATGAAACAGTTAATGTCCCTGGGTCTATACTATATTTTATGGCATTAGACATGATATTATGAAGTACTTGTTTTATTCTTGTACTATCTCCATAAATATAGTATTCCTTCGCTGCATTTACGTTATATATTAGTTTATGACCATTCTTTTCAATATGTATACTTTGCGCTTCTAATACTTCATCTAGCATAGCTTTCATATCAATTTCACTGAAATTAAGTTGAATTTGTCTATTATCAATACGTGAAAGTTCTAATAAATCATGAACTAATGCAGTCATTCGATCTGCTTCCTTATCCATAACATTCAAGAAATGCATTGCCATATCTTTATCTTCTATAGCACCATCTATTAATGTCTCTGTATAACTCTTAACTGTGGTAAGGGGTGTACGTAATTCATGAGATACATTGGCTACGAACTCTTTACGCATTTCATCTAGCTTTTGCTGCTTTGTTACGTCTTGAATAACAACTACTAATCCATCTGGTTCCTGCTTTGCATTTAAGTAAACATCAAAATGCATATTTAAATATTTATCGTTTACATTAACCATTTTCTCAAGAGTATTATCTGCCTTACCAAATAATAATTTTTCAAAGTCTATCTGTGCATCTATGTTCTCAAAAATAGATTCAAAACGATGTCCCATATTGTGTGCACCAATCATGTCATAACATACAGAGTTTACGTGAATAAGTACCCCCTGTCTATTAAACGCCATCACACCATCGGCCATATGTTCAAATATTTTCTCTAGCTTATTCTTTTCGCTTGTAATAACCTCCATGGTATTTCCAAGTTGCATGGCCATATAGTTAAAGCTTTGTGTGAGTTCACCTATTTCGTCATTTGCCTCTACAGGAATACGTTTAATAGATGTGCCCTTTGCAAGTTTTTTAGCACTCACTGTTAATGTTTTAATAGGTGCTGTAATCATCTTAGAGAAAAATATACCAAAGACTATCATAATAAACATAGAAGCTACTAAACTAGTGGCAATGGTGCCCATGATACGTTTCATATTTTCATAAACACTTGTAATATCTGTAACGACATATATAATCGCAATGATGCCACCTGTTTTTTCATTTAAAATAGGTCTTGCACAGTCTGTTTCTCTACGTCCATTTAATATGCCACCAAAGTGATTAACTGGTGCCATAGCAAATTCTCTTGTATTGATTGCACGAATAACAACTTCCTCAGCAACAGTTGTCCCTTCTGGAATCGCATTACTTGTTCCCCACTCTACTTTACCTGTATGATCTAATCGATAAATTTTACTTTTTCCATTGGTTAAGTTTAAGTACTCTTTTAATATCTCATCTGTATCTTCTTGTTTTAAATCCCATTCATATCTAGTGGCAATAGATTCTGTAAGTTGTTCCATTTCACTTTGAACGGATCTATAATCCCGCTGCTCTGTGGAATAAACAATGAAAGTACCACTTATTAACATAATGATGATAATTGTGCACAAATAAATCATGACAATTTTCATTTGTATACTGAGTTTCATTTCCTTATCCTTTAAAATAGTAGCCCACACCCCTCTTAGTTAATACAAAACTTGCTTTAGAAGCATCGTCTTCTATCTTTTCTCTAAGTCGTCTAATCGTTACGTCTACTGTTCTTACATCTCCATAATATTCGTATCCCCAAACTTTTTCGAGAAGTGTTTCTCTTGAGAATACCTTTCCTTTTTCAAACCATAAGAATTTAAGCAATTCAAATTCTCTAAGTGTTAAATCAATTACTTTTCCTTCTTTTGAAACTTCATATTTTGAAAGATCCATTGTTAAATTATCTTCTACTAATAGATTGGTATTAGCTTCTTCTACTGCTGGTTTAGCTACTCTACGTAAGTTTGCCTTTACCCTTGCAATAAGCTCACGCATACCGAAAGGCTTTGTAATATAATCATCTGCACCTAATTCAAGTCCAAGTACTTTATCAATTTCATCAGCTCTAGCTGTAAGCATAATAATTGGTGTATTTTTTGTTTGTCTTACAGTTTTACACACTTCAAGTCCATCTAACTTAGGCATCATAATATCTAACATGATAAGATCAGGAGATACTTTATTGATAAGCTCTAAACCTTCTTCGCCATCATACGCTGTATGCACTTCATATCCTTCTTTTTCAAGATTATACTTAATGATATCCGAAATTGTTTTTTCATCTTCTATTACTGCTACTTTTTGCATTTGAAACCCCCTATTGTGTATAACTTTTTTCTTTAACTTCTGTTAGTTTATTGATAACCCATTAATTTGCTGGATTATTAGCTGTAGTTTCTTCTGGCTTTTGTTGAACCGCTGGCTCTACTATTTTTAATGGTAAAAGCGGTTCATAAATATTTGCTTTAAGTTGATCACCAATGCTTAATACTGAGCGATCATTTAATTCTGGGTTTGCACTTTTTAAATTATCTATAGTTATCCCCAGTGATAGGGCTATACCGTACAATGTATCCCCACCTTTAACAGTATAAGTCACAGATTTTGGTGTTGTAGCACTACAAATTTCTACTAAACGATTAATACTAGTCAGCTCACTTTCTTTAGCAAACTTATTAACTATCTTAACGTCTTTTCCAAATTCAACCTCTACATCTCTTCCAGGATAATATCTTTCTTTAAGTGCCTGTTTAAGTGCTTCTACATCTTCATCTGTTGCTACAATACCTACAGATTTACCATCTACAAGAATTTCTTTAAATTCAATGAGAATTCCCATAGATTTACGCATATAAGTTACCAGATATTCTGGTTGGATATAGTCTTTTTTATTAGCTTTGTATCTTTTTAAAACAAGCTCATCTTCAAACTGTATATTTGAGCCATATTCACTTTTTAACTGTGCTTCTACAGTTTCTTTAGCATGCTCTATGACCTTTTTATCTTTAATTGCGCCTACAACTGTGCCATCAATACTAATTTGATATGCATTTGGCATAAATGCTAACAAAATACCTATACCAACCCCAATTGCTACGGCTATACGAATCATATGATTGTCTACTCTAACGCTACGACCTCTTCTTCTTCGGTCTGATATCTTAATAACTTTTTTGCCTTTTCGCCCTCTGCCTAGCATTTTCCTGTTCCTTTCTTACATAATGATATAAGGGTGACATACCTTTTTAATGTCACCCCTATGCTGCTTATTTTAGTCTTTAAAATTTCTATTTTAAAATTCGGATTTTTTGTGGTGCTGTATCATCTAAATATTCGTATGTTACTACTAATTCCATTCCCTCTTCTAATACACTTCTACTTTGTGTTTTACCATCTAAAGTAATTGATAAATCCACTGGTGTATAAATACGTTTTGGCACTTGGCTTTCACCTGAGATTGGATCATAGTCTATTACAACATCAATATAGCTGTAGCTTCTTCCTACTTCAATAATTTTTGCTTTGTAGTTTGCTGAACTTACACTTGATTCTACATCAATAGAAATTGCTTCTTTACTATCTAAAACGATATCTAAGCTTTGACCTAAGTGAAGGTCTCTAAGTGCAATGTACTTTCTTGATTTTTGATCATAGAATTCAGCATCTCCGGCTACTGCATATGTTTCAAATCCACTTGCTGTTTTAACTGTAATTGTTGGATTTGCAGATAAAGTCATTGAATTTAAAGTACCTACTACAGTTTTTCTAGTACCTGTAGCTTGTACTTCTGTTATTATACCAGCATCTTTAGTAATAGAAATTTTATCTCCTACTCTAATCTCTGCTACTTCACTATTTCTTGTATTTCTAGTAACTTTAGTTGATGTTGGTACTGTTACATCGATTTCGTTTGCACCATTTTTTACAGTGAAGATATAACCTTTTGTTGTAAATGTTTTCTTAGTAACTTCGCCACCATTAACAGCTACTACTGATGAGTTGTTTGCATTATTATTAGTAGTATTGTTCATATTTGATTCAGTATTACTACTTGTAGCTTGTACTTTAAGAATTGCATTATCTTGAAGTGTAACTGTTACTTTATCTCCTACTACAATATCATCAGCAGATGCTGCCACACCATTTAAGAATGTGATATTGTTAACATCTAATACATATGCCTTAATTGTACCATCTGTAAGTACAATACGCATAATGCCATTACTTACCTGTTCAAGGAGTGTTCCTGATACAGTTTGTAATGATGTATTTGGTGTTGTATTATTTGGTATATTGTTTGTTGTATTATTTTCTGTGTTAGCATTTACTAAATGCATACTTGTAATGTATTCTGTACCATTTTCTACAGCAATTGTTACTGTCGCTTTTGTTTCAGCTGGGATAGATAACACACTGATTTGTTTACCTTGTGCATCTACTACTTTAACTGTATTTTTAATTGTGTAATAAGATGTATTACTACCTCTTGTTAATGATACATAATATTCATCAGCGTTTTTAGTAAGTACTTTTTTAATAGTTACTTGTTCACTTGCTGCATTTGTTGTATTTGAATTTGTTGTACTACCTGTATTTGGTGTTGTAGTTGTTGTATTTAATTTAGCTTTATAATTAATGGCATCATTAAACATCTTAGCACATAATGCTCTTGTTACTTTTGCATTTGGTTCAAAGTTTCCATTCCCATTAATAAGCCCTAAACTTTTAAGATAGGCTACATGTGGTCTATTTGCTTCTTTAATGCTACTTTCATCTGCATAACCAGTTGTTTTATATGTATTCTTAGCTGTTGTTTCTTTACCTAAGTATCTTACAATAAATACTGCTAAATCTTGTTTCGTCATAGTTGTTTTACCTGATGTTGTCACGAATTTATCAAGATCAGCTGTTGAGATATAACCACGACCTAAAAGATAGGCAACTTGTTGATCATATAATTTATCCCATGCGCTATACTTTTTAGCATAATCTGCTAAAGTAGCTTTTTGTTTGTTATAGTTATTAATAATTTGATTTTTAAATGTCTCATCAATATTTTTATTAACTTCTACATCTACATATCCTGTAGCTTTGGCCATAACATCTGATACTTCAAAGAAGTTCATTGTTGCACTTGGGAAGAAGTTTCCTGAACTATTAACACTCATGTAACCTTTCTTTTCAATATCAACGATTGAGCTGTATGCCCAGTGTGAACTTGGTACGTCTGCAATTGTTGCTGCGAAAGCATTTACTGTAAATATAGTACTAAGACCTAGGACCATAAGCCATTTGCTCATAATTTTCTTACTCATTTCATATCCCCTTTTCTTATATATATTCATTCTATCTATGTACAAATCCTTTAATAATATTCTTGTCATATCTTATTCCTTTATTTTATTCTAAAACCATTGAAAATACAATATGATAAATAGGGTCGCGGGAGGTGTTGGAGACTCCAATCTACAGTCTCCGTAATCTGTGTTGACCATCTCACCCACTCCCACACTCTATTTAGTCAAACCTAAGGGAGTAAAGAGATAGTTAAAGCATTACTTGGTTTTTATTTTAGGTGAAAGCTCTTTGACTATTTTTAGATTGTATTTAGGTTTTAGTTAGATTAAGGTATAACTTTGGATATAATAAAAAGACGTCGTAATTATACGACGTCTCTTTGAGATTTTTTGTTCCATATGTAGGAAATTTTATTTATTCTTCCATTTCGATGGCTTCTACTTGTTGGATGACATATTTTGCTTCTGCTTTGGATGAGATAAGCCCAGTTTCGCCAAGGGCTTTTGATTGAATGATTGCATCCATGGCAGTATTAATCTGCCTTGATGTAAGATTCTCTTTTGGTGAATTAATTGTAAGTTTCTCCTCTGCGCCAGATGGTGTGTTAAATATTAATACTAGATTCTTTTTTGCAATTTCAGCCATTTTTATAACCTCCTATTTTTGATTTTTCTTGAGTCCCTTTACCTTGTTTAGATTATTCTTCAATAAGAATTTTTTCTTCAACTCTTACGATAGCTTCTACTGGAGAATCTACTAAACCTGCAACTGCTTTGCCTAATGCATTTAAACTTTCGTTTGTTGCTGTTACATTACAGTTACTTACAGTTTGAGAACCTTTTTCTAAGTCAAGTACTAACTTA
>USPX01000115.1 GCA_900556665.1 uncultured Eubacteriales bacterium | reverse complement strand
TGTAGAAAGGAAAGCTTATGAACAAGCAGCATATTCAAATGAGAAATATATTACAAGAGATTCAGTATATGATTTAAATGATACTTCAGTGAATCGCGCAGAGTCTGAACATTTTCAAATTATATGGGGGAATGAGGATACAACGGGCACTGTAAACTGGGAATTTGTACAAGGTAATTTAGAAAATCTAGAGAATATTAGAAGCTTTTATATGAATGAATTAGGTATGAAAGATACAGGCACTTCAATGAATCCTGCATTTGGAGATGGGAAGTATAAGACCAATATTTATATTGCAGCTACTGGACTTAGTGAGATTGAAACGGATTGGGCGTATATGTCAGTAGATAAAGATGCCTTTGCTTATATTGTTATGGCACCTGGCGCTATGCGCGTTAATCCTCCAAGCTGGGTTGTGCCACATGAATATGCCCATGCTATTACATATCATCAAGGGAGAAGTGTACCAGGACACTGGTATGAATCTGTAGCAAACTGGTTTAGAGATCAGTATTTAGGGAGCAGTTATTATAGGTTTGGAGATACTGTATATGGACCAGAATCAGATTTCTTTGCACCAGTTGTATTAAATTCAGATTTGTATTTTCCACATCTAAAGAATTGGTATGATGATTGGGCCATTTTATTGTATGTTAAAGAAAACCCAGACCATATAAATGGTTTGGGACTAGAAGCTATGCAAAAGTTAATTAGTAGTAATAACTATGAGGATATGTTTAAGAAATTAGAAGAAATATCAGGCGTGTCTATTAAAGAGATTTTAGGTGGTTATGCAAGACGTATGGTAACAATGGATTATAGTAGACAAAGCAGTTATCAAAAATTCTTAAATGAACAATTAGCTGATGGCAACTATGATAAAATATATACAACTCTTCAAAATAAGTCAGATGGGTGGCTACGTATCAGCAATGAGAGAGCACCACAACAAGGTGGTTATAATATTATTCCGTTAGATATTGATTTAGATAGTAAAAAAGTAGTGGTAGATTTCAAAGGAGATAAAAATATTAGTGGTGCAGATTGGCGTGTAAGTCTGGTAGCCAAAACAAGAAACGGCGAAACAAGATACTCTTCTATATGGAATGATGGAGAAAATAGTTTAAAGCTTCAAGGAGATGAAGAAAAGGTTTATTTAGTAGTATGTGCAACACCAGATGAAATGAAGCAGTTAGAAGTATTTGATGTAAATGCAGTAGGCACCAAATATCCTTATGAAGTAAAAGTAACAACAAGTGATAAAGAAGAGAGTGGTCAAGAAATTGGTGGTAATACTCAAGGAGAAAATCAAGGTGGACAAACAGAGGGTGTAACAGGTAACATTAAAGTAGAAATGTATAATGCCACTCAAAATAACATTACCAATACGATTTCACCACAGTTTAGATTAACAAATACAGGTAGTCATACAGTGGATATGAAAGACTTAGAATTACGATATTATTATACAAAGGATGAAAATATTCACCAAAACTGTTGGTGTGACTGGTCAAACATCGGCAGTCAAAATGTAGTAGCCGAGTTTATAGATACAAATGGAAAGGGCACTGATAACTTCTTAGCATTAACCTTTAAAGAAGGGCAAATGGCACCAGGTGAAAGCATCTATATTGCGACACGTATCGCAAGAGATAACTGGTCTAATTATGTACAAGAAGGAGATTACTCATTTAAACAAGGTGGTAATGGATATGAAGAATGGCAAGGTGTAACACTTTATGCAAATGGTAATCTAATATGGGGTATGGAACCTTAGAAGATAAAATCCATAGAATATGTAAACGGGTGTTATCTACTAGTTAGACTAGAGAATAGCACCCGTTTGCATTGTGATTAAAAAACAATGTCTGATTCATAATTATTTTGATTTCTTGTTTTTTGACCCATAAGACTTTTTGTTTGAATTAGTCTCAGGAGTAGCACCTTCTGCTCCTGCAAGTTTACTAGCTGCTAAACGTTTGTTGATTGATTTTTGATGTGACATAAACAAGACCTCCTTAGATTTATTATCAACTTTCCTTGTTGATAACTACATTATAGTCCCCTAGTAGGATAATTCAAGCCTTTACCCCTTAAAAAAAATAATCTATGAAACTTTTAAGAATATCAAGGGATTGGAACATTTTGCTTGTATATATTTGAAAGAAAAGGTACATAAAATAAACATAAAATTTAAAAGTTAACAAGAGGGAAGGAAGGGTTTTGTGTAAATTAAAAGTTAACTTAAAAATTATGGATTAAAAAAGTTTTATTGACTTTATAATCAAGACTTTATAGTATGTGAAATATAAAAGCTTAGATTAGATGGAGGTAAAGATGGAAAAAGCAATTATGGTTTATACGGATGGTGGTGCTAGGGGAAATGGTAAAGATGATTGCGTTTCGGCATGGGCCTATACGTTAAGTTATGGTGACCATTATAAAGAAGATAAAGGTGCAACCTATGGTGCTACCAACAACCAAATGGAAATGACAGCGATTATTGAAGCCCTTAAAGCCATTAAGAAAAAAGAGATTCCAGTAAGAGTGCATAGTGATTCAGCTTATTGCATTAATGGCATTACATCATGGATTCACAGCTGGAAGAAAAAAGGGTGGATCAATTCTAAAAAAGAGCCAGTTGAAAACAAAGAACTGTGGATAGAAATGGACCGATTGGTAAAGATGTTTAAAGATATTAAATTTATTAAGGTTAAAGGCCATGCAGATGTAAGTGGAAATATTCGCGTAGATGCTTTAGTGAATTTAGCAATGGACGAATTATTGATAAAAACACGATAAATAATTAGAAAATAATAAAAGGTTAAAATAAATATTGAAAAAAATATAATTTAGTAATAGAATGTATAAAAAACAATTACACACTTTAAAGTGCTAAAGTGAATAAATAAATTTTAGGTGCATACATAAAATTTAGAGATACTATAAAAAGAAAGAGGGAAAGAGTAATGGGTATGAATTTCAAAGAAAAACTTCCAATTCCTATGGAGGTGAAAAAGCAATATCCTGTATCACAAAAGGTTAAAGAAATCAAAGCTGAAAGAGACGCAGAAATTCGTAAAATCTTTACAGGAGAATCAGATAAATTCGTTGTTATTGTAGGACCATGTTCGGCAGATAATGAAGATGCGGTATGTGATTATGTAAGTAGACTTGCAAAAGTTAACGAAAAAGTATCAGATAAATTAATGATTATCCCTAGAATTTATACGAATAAACCAAGAACAACAGGTGAAGGGTATAAAGGGATGCTTCATCAACCAGATCCAAATAAGGAACCAGACTTATTAGAAGGAATCATCGCAATTCGTAAAATGCATGTACGTGCTATTGAAGAAACAGGACTTACATCAGCTGATGAAATGCTTTATCCAGAAAACCATAGATACTTAGATGATATCTTATCATACGAAGCAATCGGTGCACGTTCAGTGGAAAATCAACAACATAGACTTACAGCAAGTGGTATCGATATTCCAGTAGGTATGAAAAACCCTACAAGTGGTGACTTATCAGTAATGTTCAACTCTATCATTGCAGCACAAAAATCTCATAACTTTATTTATCGTGGTTGGGATGTAACAACAGATGGTAATGAACTTGCACACGTTATCTTACGTGGTTCTGTAAATAAACGAGGGGTATCAATGCCTAACTACCACTACGAAGATTTAATGCTTATGCTTGAAATGTACAATAAATTAGATCTTAAAAATCCAGCAGCTATTATTGATGCAAACCATGCAAACTCTGGTAAAAAACATATGGAACAAATCCGTATCGTCAATGAAATCCTTCATAGTAGAACATACAATAATGACCTTAAAAAACTTGTTAAAGGTGTCATGATTGAAAGCTATATTGAAGGCGGTACACAAAAAATTGGTCCAGATCAAGTATATGGTAAATCTATTACAGACCCATGTCTTGGTTGGGAAGAAACAGAAAAATTACTTTACCAAATTGCAGAAAAATGCTAATTAAAAAATAAATGAGAGGCTCTTAGGTGGATAGAAGTCCAGCTAAGAGCTTTTTTATATGTAGTTAATAATATTATTGCATGTTACATTTTAAGTCTTTTAAGCTTAGCTCACCATTATGATTAATTGTAGCGCCAAAGTTAATGGTGCTGCCAGCAGGAATTATAGCATTGTAATCTTCATTTGTGACAGTTACAACTTTGTCCGCTGTCTTAAATGTACCATTCCAAAGCTTAGCAATAGATTCAGTTTCATCAAGAGTGAAGTCTACTTGCCAATTAGTTACTGGAAAATTATTATGATTGGTAATTGTGAAGTTAACATTTGAGCCTTTATCAAATGCGCCAGTAACATCATATTTCACTTCTAAATCAGAAGAAATATTTTCTTTAATGACTTTAGTGAGCTCAGCGCCAAGTTCAGCTTGTTCTTTTACTCTAGGATGGACGTAAACAGAGTAAGGTGTGTATTCATGGAAACGATAGTAGAATACATTTTTATCACCCTTGTGATTAAACTCATTTACAACCGCTTTAATTGGCTCTGTGATAATAGGGTTATCATTGACTGAGGTAGGTGGTGTAGTCACACAAAAGATTTTAGCATTAGGTCTGCATTTAGGTTTCTTGCAGTAATAGCTGGAAAGGCAATATAGTTATTCCAAGTATCAAATTGACTAAAAGGTTCTCTTTCGATGTTCATATTTTTTAACTGCTGGTCTGTGTATTCAAGATAAGTAGGGGCTTCTACAGCACTGCCAGATAAAATAGAGTCACCATAGAATTCTATTTTTAAACCATCATTTTTGATTTGAGGGTCAATTAATTGTTTGCCTTCATCTAAAGCAATACCTTTGAAATTAATAGGGCCGGCATTACTATCTGTACGTTTGAAGATTTGAAGTGTATGAACAGTATCTTTTAGGCCTTCTTTTAAAAGAATATAATTTTTATCTTTATCACATCGAATAGGCTTTAATTCTTCACCATCAATGAAAACATTAATATAGTTGGCATCAGGATAATCATTAGGGGCATTTTCAAGGTAAAGTCCTACGGAAGTTCCTTCGAATTTGGTTTCAAGAGAAGTACCAGGCCAGCAAATAGAAACAACATTTTCACCTGTTTGATAAGAACGACCAGTATAATGAATGCGAGAAGATGTAGCAGGAATAATGTTATTTTCAGAAGGTGCAGCCCAGAGAAGCGATTGTGAGCTAAGAAGTGAGAAACTAGCAATAGGGATGAGAAGTTTTACAAGAAATTTTTTAGATAACATACAAAGCCTCCTTAAAATATTCTAGAATTTTTATTATATTATAAGGGTAAAGGAGAAAAAATTAAGAGATTTGGAATAAGATGTAGATTACAATTATGTGACAGAATTGTAATTAAACATGCTTGAATACTTTGGGAGATGTTATATAATTTAAAGTAGATAGCATTTTACGCAGGGGATAATGAGATGATATAAACACTAAAATAAGAGGCTTGGAGGTAAAAATGAAAAAAGCGAAATTTTTAGGCACGCTGCTAGCGATAGGTGTCATAGCAGGCGTAGGCTACAATATGGTAGATCAGCAAAAGTTAGCTGACTTTACTCAGAAATTTAATCAAACACAAGAAAGTACAGTAACGCAGGAAACTCAAGAAGAAAGCACTAAAGTGATAGAGAAGGCGCATAATGAAGCAGCTACAGAGGAAGCAGAAAGCAGTGAATCTAATGATCAGTTAGAAGAAGTAGAAAGTACTGAATCTAATAAGCAATTAGAAGTAAGTGCTCAGGATTTAGAGCAGGCGGAAGCTATTACACATAAGATTGAAGTAGCAAGCAGTGCTTTTGAAGCAGCTGGTATGGAAGATACATACAGTAGAATGCGCAGTGGACAAAAGAAAAAATGGTTAAAGCTTATTAATGAAAATGATTACTTCGGTGATGATTCTATGCAATATCAAGTAAGTAATCTTTATGAATTAGGCGATAATCAATATTACATATTAGGATGGTCAGCACCAAAGACTGATACACTTAAAATTGCTGATAAATGGTCACAAGCTGAAAAAGAGACACATTTAGCAAAAGAAGCCTTTGAACTTGTACTTAGCGAAGAAAATGGGAATTACTTTGTAACAAAAGCGATTTACCCAAGTGAGCAAATTTTATCAAGTGATGAAGTAGCTTTATACAAAAAAGAAGAACAAGCTGAAAGTAATGTGGATATACAGTATAAAAAGGTGAATAAGTTAAAAGGCGTAAAAGCTTATGTGGATTATTTAGATCATGCCATTAGTGGTGTAAAAGAGAAAGTAAATGGTACAGCAGCACTCAATGATGCAGGACAAAGTGAAGTAACACAATATGTGCAATACGCTATTGAAAACTTAGCTACAACAACAACAGAGGCCGAGGAAAATATCATTGATGTAAAACCAGAGCTTATCACAGAAATGAAATCATCTATGCTAGGTGCTAAAGAGCAATTTAATAAACTGTTAAATGATAATGATATGAGCTTTAATAAAAGCTTAAATACAGTTTTAAAATTACAAGC
>USPX01000114.1 GCA_900556665.1 uncultured Eubacteriales bacterium | reverse complement strand
TCACTAATGAATCTCCTCCTTTAGTACTTCTACTGCCTTTTGTAATTGGATATCTTCTTTCTGTGAGTTTGGATTTTGTGAGTAATTCGACTGGGAGTGTTACAACATAGTCTGGCTCAATACCTATTCCTTGGATACATATGCCACTAGGTGTAAAGTATTTTGCTGTTGTTACTTTAAGTGCCGAACCATCTGTTAATGGAATAACACTTTGTACAACGCCTTTTCCATAAGTTGTCTCTCCTATAAGTTTTCCTCTTCCTGTATCCTTAATAGCACCTGCTAATACTTCTGAAGCACTGGCACTATTCCCATTAACTAATACTACGATTGGTATATCTATATACTGATCATCTGCATAATATACTTCATTTTTTCCAACTTTATTTTCTGTAGAAACTACGACGCCTGCTGGTACTAATTCATCTGCTATTTTTTGTGTTATCTTTAAAAGTCCACCTGGATTATCACGTACATCAATAACTAGACCTTGCATTTGATTTTCTGTAAGTTCATCTAATGCTTCTTTAAATTGGTCATAAGTAATCTCTTCAAATTGAACGATTTTAATATAACCAATATTATCTTTTAACATCTTAGATTCTACTGATGCTGTTGTAATATTTCTTCTTTCTACATCTAAATCATATGATCTACCTTCCGAAGGTCTATAGATTGTTATTTTTACTTTACTCCCTATTTTTCCTTTTACCATGTTTGGTAAACTTGAGAAATCGTCTCCTGTTACAGTTTGGCCTGCCACTTTTATAATTTTATCATTAGGAAGCATACCTACTTCCTCTGCTGGAGACCCTTCAAATACATCTACAATCATAATTGTATTATCCGCACTATCTAAAGTCATTTGAATACCTATTCCTGCATATACCCCACTAGACTTTTCCATGAAGCTGGCATATTCATCTGCAGTATAATAATTTGTATATATATCACCTACGCCACTTACAAAACCTTTGTAAATACCTTCACGAAGCTTTTCAGTATTTACATCCCCTACGTAATAGTTGTTAATGACCGATTCAATCGCTAATAATTTTTTATCTACGTAATAGTATTTATCTACAAACGCCGTAGTCGTTACAAATACTATTATCAAGAGCAATAAACTTATAGCTTTTCTTCGAAAACACCTTATCTTTTTCATCTATAAGATCTCCTTCTTCTGAAGTATACTAATGTTATTTTATGTTATTTGTATTTTATTATCCTTATTAGAACCATTTACTTCTGTAAGTTACGAAGTCTTTAAAACACTAATAGCTTCTTGAAGCTGTGTGTCACTTTCATAACTCATTGTTCCTTTACTCATTAACTGGATAATAGCTTCCATATTTTGTGCCACTTCTTTATCTACTGCAATGCCACCTTCTTTAACTTCCTTACCTTCCTTGGTATAAAGAATACCTGTTGCTAAACGAAGTCCACTCCCATCATCTAATGAGAATAGTTCACTGACATATCCAGCTCCTGCTGAATGACTACCTACTAATGGAATACTTCCTTTAATGGCTGCTGGAAGTGCTTCTATAATACCCATTGTTCTATTGTTTACTAATACAACAACTTTATTATCTACTTTACCATCAGTTGTATAATAGTCTTTCATTTCACCTTTTTTATCTTTTATTTTAAAGGCTACAGATTTATCTATAAATAAATCACATAGTTTAAGTGTTTCTTCTAAGTTATTACTATATAAATCTCTAATATCTAATACAACTTTATGATGACCACCTTTTTCAAATGTGCCTAATACTTGTTTAACCTGCTCACTTGTACCTGCTGTAATATTCTTTAACTTAATATAGCCTATTTCGCCTATCTCATCTGCCTTTAAACTAGGTTTTTCAATAAGTTCTTTCGTTAGTTTAATTTTTCTCTCAGTAGTATTATTAGCATTTTTACGAATCACATAAGTGTTACTACTACCTTCTTCTGCATTACTTAGCAGTTTAGATAAGGCTGCTTCATTAGAATAGATTACTTTCACATTATCTACCTTAACGATTTGCTCTCCTATTTTTATACCTGCTTTATCTGCCGGAGACTCTGGTACTACATCTGTTATAACTAGATGATTACCATCAAGTCCCCAACTATATGAAAGTCCTGTACTAATAGTCTTACCTTCCTCATAAACTAAGTTGGCCTTATATTCGGTCTCATCTAAATAATAGCTTGTTGGATTTTCTAAGCCTTCTACATATCCTGTGTATATGCCATCATCCAATTTTTGCTGATTAATTTCCCCTATATAAAGCTTGTTAATTTGACGACTTAAAAATTTAAGCTTAGAAAAAGTAGCCCCTTCACTGCCTTGTATAAAACTACAACCAGCGAGTATTGTTACAATACCAGCTACAGCTAGTATTTTCTTGCCTTTTATTTTTGTATGCATCACTTGCTTTCGCTCCTTTTATCTAAAGTATCCACCTTGCAAAAAAATCCTTAAAACTATTGTCCTAAGGATTTTTTGTTTTGTATTATCAATTATATGCTATGTAAAGTTATTTCATCCATTATTTGCTTAAATATCCCCAAGGCGATGTGTGCGATCCATTAGCGCGTACTTCGAAGTGGCAGTGGTTCCCTGTAGAATAACCTGTACTACCAATCTTAGCAACTGTTTGTCCCTTTGTAACAGTTTGTCCTGTACTTACTGTCAATGAAGAATTATGTCCATATAAGGTTACTAAACCACCACCATGATTAATCATGATTGTATTACCATAACCCCTTACCCAGCCTGCTACAATAACAACGCCATCTGCTGCTGCTACTACACTTTCTCCATAACCTGCTGGAATATCAATACCTGTATGGAATTCATTCTTTCCTGAAATAGGACTTGTTCTAGGATTATATTCTGAACTTATATTATAATAACCTGGTACTGGCCAAGCAAATGTACCTCCACTATATTTGTGTGAACTACTATAATTGCCGCCTCCTCCACTATTACTACTACTATTTGCTCTTTCACTTTCCGCTACAAGACGATTAATCTCAGCTTGAAGTGCATCAGATTCTTCTTGCATTTGCTCAATTTCAGACTTAATCTTGCGTTCTGCTTCTTTGAGCTTAGCTAAAGACTCATGTTTTGTATTACGTGCTTTTTCTAGTTCAGTTTGCTTAGCAACTTGCACCTTCTTAATATCTTCTAAATCTGCCTTCTCAGTTTCTATAATCTGTTTTGCTGACTCTATACCTGCAATAGTTGCTTTATAATCATCAAGGGCCTTATTATCTCTATCTGAAATACGTTTAATATATTCTAGCTTATTAATTGCATCCCAGAAGTTATTTGATGAAAAGATTACTTGTATGTAACCACTTCTCTTATTCTTATACATTTGCACCATACGCTTTTTAGTGTCTTCATATTGTGCATCTTTTTTAGCATTCATATCGTCTAATTCGATTTGCTTTGTATCAATGGCTTGTTCTTTCTTTGAGATTTGACCATTTAACTCTTGAATCTTATCTTGTATGTCTACCATTTGTAAATCTACTTTTTTAATAGCTGCTTGCATGGCCTCTATTTTCTCATTATTAGCTGCCAACTCCTGCTTGCTACTTTCTATCTCTTGCTTTTTATTATTTAACTGGTTCTTCTTATTTGTAATAGATGAACCATACACTGGGGTAAGAAGCAATAGAAAGGCAAGTATAATACTTATCTTCTTTCTCATCTCCATCCCCCACTTACACTTGAAGGTGCTTGCGAATTGCAAAAGCACTCCCTACAAGCCCAATAAATGTACCAAGTCCAAGACAAATTGGTATCATACCATTCATAACTGTTGCTGTAGCAACTAAGTGAATGCCTTCTAAACTATTCATAAGTTGAAGTGCAATCTTCTTATTTAAGAAATCATATGAACATGCAATAGCTGTAATGGCTATTATGCCACTAATTAACCCTATAGTCATTCCCTCTATTAAAAAAGGAAGTCGTATAAACCAATCTGTAGCACCAATATATTTCATGATATTAATTTCTTTACGTCTTACATAAACAGTTAGTTTAATTGTATTAGACATGAGTAATAGGCCTACTATAATTAAACAAATAATAATACCTACACAAATATAATCAATTGTCTTATTAAGATTAATAAACATTTGTGTTTCTTGTTTAAGGTACTGCGTTTCAATACCTTTTAACTGTTTCAGTGCTGCCACTACAGCTTCTTGCTCTGTAATATCATAAACAGTTATTTCAAAGGATGCTGGAAGTGGGTTATCTTCTTTAAAGTCTTCAAAAATTGAAGTATCATCGCTTTCCTCACTAAAGGTCTTCAATGCTTCTTCTTTTGAAATATACTTCACTTCTTTTACACTGCTGATTCCTTCTATTTGCTGCTTAATTTGTTGAATTTGGTCTTCATTTACATCCTCATTAACATAGCATGTAATACCAAATTTATTTTCCACTTGTTTAAGAAGTGAATCAATATTCATGCCTATGGCATATGACATTCCTAGTATTAAAAGGCACAAAACAATGGTACCTGCCGAAGCAAGTGCCATCGTTTTGTTTTTCCATAGGCCTATGATACCCTCTTTAAATAAATATCTGAGAGTATTCCAACTCATCGTCATAGCCCCCTTCATATACATCTTTACTAATTTGACCATCTGAGATTTCTATAACACGCTTTTTAAGAGCATTAACGATTTCTCTTTCATGAGTTGCCATAATAATTGTGACACCTCTTTTATTAATATCCTGTAAGCAATTCATAATTTCCCATGAAGTTGCTGGATCTAAATTACCTGTTGGTTCATCAGCAATGAGAATAGGGTTATTATTAACGATGGCACGGGCAAGTGCTGTTCTTTGTTGTTCTCCACCTGATAACTCATTTGGATAGCATCTTGCTTTTCTAGCCAACCCTACAAGACCTAGTACCATAGGTACATTTTTACGGATCTCTCTAGATGACGCACCTACTATTTGCATTGCAAAAGCTACGTTTTCATAAACAGTTTTATTTGGAAGTAGTCTAAAGTCCTGGAATACTATACCTAAATCTCTTCTAAGATAAGGCACCTGTTTGCGTTTAAGTTTTGTAATTTCTTTGTTATTAATAATAATCTTCCCATGATCTGGCTCAATTTCTTTAAGTAGTAACTTTAAGAAAGTAGATTTACCTGAGCCACTATTTCCTGTTATGAATACAAATTCCCCTTTTTCAATGGATAGACTTACGTCTTTTAGTCCCACTGCCCCATTAGAATAAACTTTTGATACGTTTTGTAAATGAATCATTTTTTAATCACCGGTTTCTTTTTCTATAATCTATTTTGACTTTGCTTTTCCATGTAGTCCATGTATTGGCTTACCATAATTGTAATTTTGAATACAATAGCGTCATCAAATTCACGTAAATCTAAACCAGTTGTTTTTAATAACTTATCAAGTCTATATACAAGTGTATTTCTATGGATATAGAGTTGTCTAGACGTTTCTGATACATTTAAGCTATTTTCAAAGAACTTATTAACTGTCATAAGTGTTTCTTCATCAAAGCTATCTACACGTTTATCTTTAAGTACTTCTTTGATAAATAATTTACAAAGTGAAAGTGGTAATTGATAAATGATTCTACCAATACCAAGTTTAGAGTAATGTGAAATATGTCCTTCACAGTTGAAAATCTTACCAACTTCAAGTGCCATATTTGCTTCTTTATATGAATTTGATACATCTTTAAGGTCATTTACAACAGCACCAACTGCTACATATACCTTACTCATGGCTTCTGCACTTAATGTATCATAAATCATTTTTGCATAACCTTCAATCTCAGCTGGATCATCTGAGTTAACTTCTTTAACTAAAATCATATTTTTTTCATCTACAGCAGTAACGAAGTCTTTTGTTTTGTCTGGGAAAATATTTCTTAAAATGTCTGACATATTGCTATCTTTTTTCTCGTTACATTCGATAAGATATACAACACGTTGTACATTATTTTTAATATGTAACTTTTTAGCTCTTGTATAAATATCTACTAAGAGAAGATTATCTAATAGTAAGTTTTTAATAAAGTTATCTCTATCAAAACGTTCTTTATATGCTACAAGTAAGCTTTTTACTTGGAATGCTACGATTTTGCCTAATTTATAAGCTTCATCATCTGCACCTGTTACAGAAAGAACATACTCTACAAGATATTCATCATAGATCTTAAAGTAATGTGATCCTTGCATTTCTTGGCTATCTGCTTGTGAATTAATGAAGGCTTCAACTTGGGGTACGTATTCACCTGCCACGCAATCACTATCTGTTGTAACTACAATTTTTGCTTCTGCATCTAAAATGCAGTATTCTCTTCTTGTAATGGCTTTAATACCATCGATTGTATTTTGTAAAATTTGATTAGATATCATATGTGTATCAGCTCCCAAATATTAAATAATTTGTATTCGCAGTATCTTTAATACTATTTTATCCTATTTATATGTAAAAAAAAAGTGGCTGCTTAAAAAAAGTATGTCATCTTATTTTATATAGAAGAAATTTATATCCAATAAATGTAT
>USPX01000113.1 GCA_900556665.1 uncultured Eubacteriales bacterium | reverse complement strand
ATTAAAACGATATTTACCACAAGCTAAAGTTAAGATGATGCAGTCATCAGGCACCTTTTTTGCAAATTCAGTATAGTAGTTACGTCCAGGTCTTGCGCCATCGCAACCACCAATGACGAAGAAGTGACGGATAAGTCCTTGGTGAACGGCATTAACAATTTGGTTAGCATGAGAAAGTGTTGCTTTATGGGCAAATCCAACTAAGATTTCATGTGGCTCTTCGTCTTCAGGGAAACCGCCAAGTTCAAGTGCCTTTTGAATAATGGGAGAGAAGTCCTTTGTGCCATCTTCAAGTTTAGGAATAAACTGTACACCATCCCAACCTACAGTATTTGTTGTAAAAATACGATCTTTATAACTTTCACGAGGACGCATTAAACAGTTAGTAGTCATTAAAATACAGCCTGGGATACCATCAAATTGTACTTGTTGATCTTGCCAAGCGCCACCATAGTTTCCCACAAGGTGAGGGAATTTTTTGAGCTCTGGGTAACCGTGAGCAGGAATCATTTCACCATGTGTATAAATGTTAATGCCTGTACCTTCAGTTTGTTCAAGAAGCATATAAAGGTCTTTGAGGTCATGTCCTGAAACAATAATAAATGGACCTTTTTTAATGTGAACATTAACTGTATGAGGACTTGGACTTTGGAAACTTTCATTATTAGCATCATCAAGTGTTTTCATAACTTGAATACTCATATCACCAGTACGCATGACCCATCTAATCATTTCTTCAACAGAAATATCATCTTTTGTAGCGATTTCTAGTGCTCTAAGGTAAAATTCATCAACTTGCTTATTGGCATAACTTAAGAAACGGGCTTGATGGCCATAAGCACTAATACCTTTTAAGCCATAGATAACAGTTTGGCGAAGGGAACGTATATCTTCATCTAAGTCAGGGTCAAACATAATGCCTGCACGTTTAGCATCTTCCAACATTTGTTGTTTTGTACTACTTAAGTTATAAGTTGCAAATTCAGGATAATCACCTGCTGGTGCACGTCCGCGAAGACGTTCTTTGATTTCTTGGGATTGATGTAAAAGATTAATATGTTGATCAACATCAAAGTTAACATTAGTAAGTGTTGTAAAAAGACAAAATTCAACGAATTCAGGAATTTCTTCTTCGATTTCTTCTCCTCTTTCAATAAGTGGTACAGCGTAGCAACTAATACCCTTTAATTGATAAATGAGTAAGTCTTGTAAGTTAGCAACTTCAGGGGTCTTCCCACAGACACCCATTTTAGTACAGCCTTTACCACCTGCGGTCTGTTCACATTGGTAACAAAACATTGGATAGTCCAATTTAAATAACCTCCTTTTAATAGAAAAACTAAAGTGTCATATCAAGTAATAGGATGACCCGGAAAAAAGATTTTATGTGATAAATAACCTAAATTAAGAAGTATAAGACCTTGATTTTTAAGTATTTTGGAGTGATGTATAAAAAAAGTTTTTAGAAATGTAGCCATGGCTACGTTTTTTTGTCTCGGAATGAAGTAAGATATGTTCATGTTCGACAGACGACAAACGCGAGAGCATTTGAATAGATGAATTAAAAAATGACTCACTTAAAAGGAGATATATAAATATGAGCAGAAATATGTTTTGTATGCAATGCCAAGAAACAGCCGGAAACAAAGGTTGTACAAAAGTAGGGGTTTGTGGTAAATCAGCAGACCTTGCAAATATGCAAGATTTATTAATCTATGTAACAAAAGGTTTATCAGAAGTAACAACACGTTTACGTAAAGAAGGAAAAGCAATTTCTAAAGATGTAAACCACTATATTACATTAAACTTATTTACAACAATCACAAATGCGAACTTTGATGATGATGTATTCTATGCAAGAGTAAAAGAAACATTAGCTATGAAAAACGAGTTAATGAACGAGTTATTAAACAAAGAAAACTTATCAGAAGCTGCCACATGGGATGTAGAAGAAAACAAAAAATCAGGATTCTTAGCAACACTTAAAAATATCGTATCTAAAAACAATGATGGTAAAGAAGTAAATGAAATGTTAAAAGCTAAAGCTGATTCAGAAGAAGTTGGTGTTTTAGCAACAGAAAATGAAGATGTACGTTCTTTAAGAGAATTAATCACATATGGATTAAAAGGTTTATCAGCTTACTCTAAACATGCTAATGCTTTAGGTCACGATAACGAAGAAATCGATGCTTTCATGCAAGAAACATTAATGAAATTAATGGATGATTCATTAACAGTTGACGATTTAGTAGCATTAACACTTGAAACAGGTAAAGTTGGTGTAGATGGTATGGCACTTCTTGATACAGCTAATACATCTACTTATGGAAATCCAGAAATCACTAAAGTTAATATCGGTGTAGGTAAAAACCCTGGTATCTTAGTATCTGGTCACGACCTTGCAGATATTGAACAATTATTAATTCAAACAGAAGGCACAGGAGTAGACATTTATACTCACTCTGAAATGTTACCAGCACACTACTATCCACAACTTAAAAAATACAGTCACTTAGTAGGTAACTACGGTAACGCATGGTGGAAACAAAAAGATGAATTCGAATCATTCAACGGACCAATCTTAATGACAACAAACTGTATCGTACCTCCAAAAGATTCTTACAAAGATAGAATGTTTACAACAGGTGCAGCAGGATACGCTGGTTGCAAACACATTGAAGGTGAAGCTGGAAGCCAAAAAGACTTCTCAGAAATCATCGAAATGGCTAAAAAATGTGCGGCTCCAACAGAAATTGAAACAGGTGAAATCGTTGGTGGATTCGCTCATGAACAAGTATTTGCTCTTGCAGATACAGTAGTAGAAGCAGTTAAATCTGGCGCAATCAAAAAATTCGTAGTAATGGCTGGTTGTGATGGTAGAGCTTCTAAACGTAACTACTACACAGATTTCGCTAAAGCACTTCCAAAAGACACTGTAATCTTAACAGCAGGTTGTGCAAAATACAAATACAACAAGCTTGACCTTGGAGATATCGGTGGTATTCCAAGAGTATTAGATGCAGGTCAATGTAATGACTCTTACTCATTAGCATTAATCGCTCTTAAATTAAAAGAAATCTTCGGTCTTGCAGATATCAATGAATTACCAATCATCTACAACATTGCTTGGTATGAACAAAAAGCTGTAATCGTATTATTATCATTATTATACCTTGGTGTTAAAGAAATCCACTTAGGACCAACACTTCCTGCATTCCTTTCACCAAACGTTGCTAATGTATTAATCGAAAACTTCGGTATTGGTGGAATCTCAACAGTAGAAGAAGATATGGAAATGTTCTTCGGTAAAGAAGAAGCTACTACTGAAGCGCCAGCTGGGGCTATCACAGCTGATATGATTATTGGAGATGTTTTAAAAGCTAACCCAGAACATGCGCGCATCTTAATGGAAGCTGGTATGCACTGCCTCGGATGCCCATCTTCACAAATGGAATCATTAGGTGAAGCTTGTGCAGTTCATGGATTAGACCTTGAAACATTACTTGCAAAATTAAACGCATAATCTGACTTAATCTGAACAGATAAATGAAGGAGTATGTACTCACTAATAAAGGTGAGTGCATACTCCTTTTTTATATAAGTATTTTATCCATTATACGTTCTATTTGTTCTGAGGTCTTTCCTAGAATACGAATGATGATTGTTTCGTTGGCACCTAGTGTAATACCACCTTCTAAATCAGGCGTTGTATCTAATAATTCACGAACCTTTTGGAACCATGCAGCCTCTTTACAAACATGAAATAAAAGTAAAGTGCCAAGATGAGTGAAATTTTCATACATACCTAAAGAAGTTAAATCTGTAGTAGCAGGCTCAAGTCTTGTATTATCAGCATAAATAAGAGTGCTGCCTTCATATACATTGATTAAATTATGATAATAACGATATTCAAACTTTTCACCACGGGCATATCTACCAGCAGAGAGGATTTCTTTAAAAACAAATTTAGAACTGGTATCCTCTAAATGCACGTTGACTATACTACTAAAGGCTGAGTCTTTAAAAGGAATGGTAGGAAGGGGATTATAAAAGAGACAGGCATTTTTAGAGACATGTAAGTTAGCAGTTCTTTTAGCAGAGCCTTCCGTCATCTTGTGAATTTTTTCATAGGCCTGTGAGACAAATTCTAGTTTAGCACCCTCGTTTACAGAAATTGTATATTCCTGTTCGTCACCAGCCATAATGCCAGCAGAAGCCGTGAGACACATGACTGTCATAAAATCTTTTTCATTTAGGGCATTTTTAGGCTCATAAAAGGGATGCATAATCTTAAAAGGAGCCGTAAAAAATACATCTTGTAGAACAGTTTGATGATTTTTAACTCCTGCTTTAATCATAAGTTTTGAGGTCTTGCCAAATTTATTTTCCATCTAGCACCCCTCTAATAACACATTATGTTTAATCCACTTAATCACTTCATCTGTTCCCTCATCACTACGAATATTGGTAAAAATAAAAGGCTTATTACCACGCATTTTCTTAGAGTCTCTTTCCATGACACTTAAATCTGCGCCAACGTAAGGGGCTAAATCAATTTTATTAATAACAAGTAAATCAGAACGTGTAATACCAGGGCCACCTTTTCGTGGGATTTTGTCACCTTCGGCTACGTCAATAACGAAGATTGTGGCATCAACTAATTCGGGACTAAAGGTAGCAGAGAGGTTATCACCACCACTTTCAATAAAGAGCAGTTCAATATCAGGAAAGCGTGTAATCATTTCATCAACGGCTTCTAGATTCATGGAAGCATCTTCACGGATGGCTGTATGTGGACATCCGCCAGTTTCTACACCAATAATTCTTTCTATAGGAAGGACGCTGTTTTTACTTAAAAACTCAGCATCCTCTTTCGTATAAATATCATTTGTAATAACCCCAATGCTATAAGTCTTAGCAAGTTTACGGGTAAGCTTTTCAATAAGTGCAGTTTTTCCTGAACCAACAGGACCAGCTACACCAATTTTAATGTAAGACATTATTTTACCTTCTTTCATTTTTAGGTTAGAGATTATGACATATAAATTCTGGAATATAACCATTCATGTTGCATACTACGTATATCAAAGCCAGGGGTGCTACAACCATACCATATGGCATCTAAATGCATAACCTTTTCTATAAGCTCAGTCAAAAGTGGAAAGCTAGCAGATAATATTTTTTGACCATCTGTTTGACTAAGTGGAATACTTTTGACACAGGTTGTGACAATAGCGGAAGTTTGAGCATATATAAAGTGATAAAGAGCATCTACTTCATCAATTGCCATAGCAGCACAAAAGCTACCGTATAAACAGCAGTGATGAAGTTTCTTTTCCATTGATTGGCCTATAAAATCTGTGAAAGTAGGAGAAGCATAAGTAAGATTTAAAGAGGTCATAGTCTTTACAAATCTAGAACCTAATTTAAGACTAGCTTCTCGTATTTCAGAAGGTGCTTTAAGTGCCTCAGTTAAGGTGTTTAATTTTAGAAGTTCATCAAGTTGCCCCTTAGCAGTATATTCGTAGGCAAGACGAGCCCCTAGTAAATCAGAATATAAAATAGCATATTTCAACTTATTTTCTAAATAAACAGAGGCATCATGAGCGTTTTTTAAGATGCCTTTTTGAATATAAGTTTCTAAGCCATAAGAATGAGAATAGGCACCTATAGGAAATAAGGCATCATTAATTTGTAATAGATGAAAATTATTTTTTGTATTCATAGCCCCATCCTAACCATGGGTATGTGCATTAATAGAAGAAGAGATTGCTTTAGTAAAGTCTAAGGCAACAGTTTCTACTTTTGCATTTACACCATGAAGTTTATTAAGCATGACTAAAGTAGGTTCAGTATAAGGTGTGATAAAAGTATGAGAATCATTACCCCAAAATAATGTGGCATGACGGTTGCCAATTTCATAACATACCTTAGCAATCATTTCTGGATGATGTTCACTGACATTTATAATGATTGCTTCACAAGGAAGAATATGCACAGCAATGACTTTATCATTATCTGCATAGAGGACATCTCCTTCTTTTAAACCATGGACTAAAACATCATTACCAAGGCGAATACCAACTTCAGTTCCTTCTTTAGTAACTTTCTTATGAATCTTATGAAAGGCATCGTGCCATTCAATATCTACATATTCAATGGGCCTTCCAGCATACGTATCAGTTTTGAGATTACCAATAACTTCTTCACAAATCATATAAACCATCCTTTCTTAATTTAATTTAAGATTTTAATATTCCCATGGTGAGTTCAAAACGCCATGGGAATATTATTTAAAAGTATTTTTACCATTTACCTATAATTATAAGGATTCCAGGAATCCAAGCAGTTACAATGCCTTCGAAGATTTGAAGCCAGGGTGTAAAGTTACCTAGTTTCTTACCTAATATATCTTCTACAAAGGCTGTTCCCCATAAAATAGCCCATAAATACCAAATGGCAGCCCAACGCCAATCTGGTATAAGATCTAAAATTTCATCACCAAGAAATCCTTCTAATGTCCCAAAGATAACTGCATTGATAGCTACAAAGGTAGAAAACCAAGCAAAGGCTCTTTTATCT
>USPX01000112.1 GCA_900556665.1 uncultured Eubacteriales bacterium | reverse complement strand
GCCAATTACTGTCAAAAACATCTTTGTGTATTCGAGCTCATTTACTTTGCAAGAACAGATAGTGTCATTGATGGTGACAGTGTATATGACTTTAGAGTCAATACTGGGCGTCTCCTTGCAAAGCAAAGAAAGATTGAAGCAGATATGGTAATGCCAGTGCCAGACTCAGGTATTCCAGCAGCAATTGGTTATTCAAAAGAATCAGGAATTCCTTATGGAGAAGGTCTTGTAAAAAATAGATATATCGGACGTACATTTATTCAGCCAACACAAGAGATGAGAGAGAATGCAGTTAAAATTAAACTCTCTCCACTAAGACAAAACTTAGAAGGCAAACGTGTGATTATGATTGATGACTCAATTGTAAGAGGTACAACTTGTAAACGTATTGTAGAACAAATCAAAAAAGCAGGGGCTAAAGAAGTACACGTATGTATCACTTCACCTCCTGTACAATATTCATGCTACTTCGGAATAGATACACCATATAGAGAATTCCTTATTGGTGCACAAAAAACAGTAGATGAAATCTGTGAGTGGCTTGGCGCTGACTCACTTACATACTTAGGAGAAGAAGAACTCCACGAAGCGTGCAGATACAAAGAGCAGTTCTGTAAAGCTTGCTTTGATGGGAAGTATCCAATGGAGGTACCTATAGGGACTCCACCTAGTGAATGTTAAGAGCTACTTGTGAGGATTGGCGAGAGGGAGTGTGAGGTGAATTCGCCTACACCTTCCGTTCATCAAGAAAGTCTAAGCTCATTTTATTTATAAACGGTGTGAACTCGCTTACGCTCAGACAGCACACCTAAAACCTATAAATAAAATTTCGCTAAGACTTTCTAGATTCACTGCAGAGGTAGGCTCATGCCCACTCACAACTCCCTCGCCACTTACAAGAAACATCGGGTGCGGGCGAGAATAGTTAATGTTTTCTGCTTGCTGAAGTGAATTGTTTGTGCTTGAAGGAGTTTATTAGTTTATTAGTTTATTAGTTTATTAGAGTAAATAATAATTCAGATTTAGTTAGTTAGTTCATTAGTATAAATAAAATTTTAATGTGAGCAGCCAAGAGCCTGTGGCTTTGTGGCTGCTTAGGTGTTTATAAATAAGGAGGAGACTATGTCTAATACAAAGATTACTTATAAAGATGCTGGTGTGGATGTACACCGCGGATATGAAGCAGTAGCTCAAATGAAGGAACATGTTAAATCTACTTTTATTCCAGGTGTTTTAACTGATATTGGTAGTTTTGGTGGGGCATTTTCTTTAGGTGCTTTTGCTGGGATGAAAGAGCCAGTGCTTGTATCTGGAACTGATGGTGTAGGAACAAAGCTTAAACTTGCTTTTGATATGAATAAACATGACACAATCGGTATTGATGCAGTAGCTATGTGTGTAAATGACATTATTTGTGGTGGGGCAGAGCCTTTATTCTTCTTAAAGAAAGTGAATGTGCATTAGTTGGTGGGGAAACTGCTGAAATGCCAGGGTTCTATCCAGATGGTGAATATGATGTGGCTGGTTTCGCAGTAGGGATCGTAGATCGCTGTGATATGATTGATGGTAGCACAATTAAAGCTGGTGACACAATCATTGGTCTTCCATCAACAGGGGTACACAGTAATGGTTACTCACTTGTTAGAAAATTAGTGGAAGTATCAGGTGTAAAACTTGATCAATATAGCGAAGAACTTGGCGAAACATATGGTGAAGCTTTACTTAAACCAACTAAACTTTATGTAAAAGCCGTTAAAGCAGCTAAAAAAGCAGCTAAAATCAAAGGTATCGCACATATCACAGGTGGTGGTTTCATTGAAAACGTACCAAGAACACTTCCAGAAGGCGTAGATGCTAAAATCAATTTAAAAGCAATCCAAAAACCTGCTGTATATAAATTCTTAGAAGAAACATCAGGGCTTGATGTAAATGAACTTTATAATACATTTAATATGGGTATCGGTATGATGCTTGTAGTAGATAGCGCTGATAGTGAAAAAGTAATTGCAGCGCTTAAAGAAATCGGTGAACCAGCAAGCGTAATTGGTGAAATCGTAGCAGGTAACAAGGGTGTGATCTTATGTCAGGACTAAGACTGGGTGTTTTAGTATCAGGCGGCGGTACAAATTTACAAAGTATCATTGATGCTACAGAAAATGGCACATTGCAAAGTAAAGTTGTATGTGTTATCTCTAATAAAAAAGAAGCATATGGTCTTGAACGTGCTAGAAAACATAATATTCCTGATTATTTCGTAGATCCTAAAGAAGCAGCATATAACCAAAACATTTTAAGCATCTTACTTGAGCAAAAAGTAGATCTCGTTGTTTGTGCAGGATATCTTAAAATTATTGACCAAACACTTTTAGATGCTTATGGTGGCCGTATTATTAATATCCATCCATCACTTTTACCTAAATTTGGTGGTATGGGATACTATGGTATTCATGTGCATGAAGCTGTTATTGCTGCTGGAGAAAAGGAAAGCGGCGCAACAGTGCATTATATTGACGCTGGCGTAGATACAGGAGAAATCATTCTTCAAAAGAAACTTGCTGTGCTACCAGAAGATACACCAGAAAGTTTACAACAACGTATTTTAAATCAAATTGAACACCACATTTTCGTGGAAGCTATTCAAAAATTAGAAGGGAGTCAAATTCCTATGAAAATTTTAGTTGTTGGAAATGGCGGAAGAGAATCTGCCATTGCCCATACTGTTAAAAGATTCCACAAGGATGCACAGATCTTTGTGGCACCAGGAAATGGTGGTACTGAAGAAGCATTTACAAACGTTGCTATTAGTGCAAGTAATATCGATGCTTTAGCAGAGTTTGCAAAAAAAGAAAACATTGATTTAACAATTGTTGGTCCTGAAGTGCCATTAGTAATGGGAATTGTAGATAAATTTAATAGCTTAGGTCTTAGAGCATTTGGTCCTAATAAACAATGTGCAGAATTTGAAGGCAGCAAACGTTTTACAAAAGAGTTCTTAATGCGTAACGACATTCCTACTGCTAAATACGCAAGCTTTACAAAGCAGCAAGTTGAAGAATGTGTGGCAGTTATGAAAACATTTAACTTACCAGTTGTCGTAAAAGCGGACGGACTTGCAGCTGGTAAAGGGGTACTCATTTGTGAAAGCTACGAAGATGCAGAAGAAGGCATTCGTGAAATCTTCTCAGGTAAATTTGAAGGTGCTGGCGATGTCATCGTTCTTGAAGAATTCCTTACAGGCATCGAAGCATCACTACTTTGCTTCGTAGATGGCAAAACTATCGTACCAATGGAAACAGCTAGAGATTACAAACGTGCTTTAGATAATGACAAAGGTTTAAATACAGGTGGTATGGGTGGTTTCTCACCAAACCCAATTATCACACCAGAAGTTAAAGCTAACATTGAAAGTCGTATTTTAAAACCAATTATCGACGGTTTCCAAAAAGAAAAATTAGATTTCAAAGGTGTATTATTCATCGGTCTTATGATTGAAGGGAATGACCCTAAAGTCTTAGAATTCAACGTACGTTTCGGCGATCCAGAAACACAAAGCGTGCTCCCAAGACTTAAAACAGACCTTGTAGAAATCATGAATGCATGTATTGATGGTAAACTTGCTGATGTCAACATCGAGTGGGATGCAAGACAAAGTATGACACTTGTACTTGCAAGCAAAGGTTACCCAGAATCATCTCACAAAGGTGATATCATTACAGGCCTTGATACATTAAATGAAGAAACATACCTCTTCCATGCAGGCACTAAAAAAGTAGATGGCACAATCCAAACAGACGGCGGTAGAGTACTTGCCATCACAAGCCTTGCAGATACATTAGAAGAAGCAAGAGCAAAAACATATGCCGAAGCTAAGAAAGTAAGCTTCGATGGCATGCAATATAGAACAGATATAGCTAAATAGAAGAAATGACAAAAACAACTTATAAATATTGAAGAAATATTTATAAGTTGTTTTTAATTATAGAGATAAATACAGTAGTAGAGATAAAGAGAGTGTGAGGAGAGCCTATGATAACAAACATAGCACCAGTCATATCGACTACAATATCATCATCCAGTAAATGGTCATTAGAACAAGTTTGTTATGTCATTACTATAATAGGAATAATGGCAGCTACTGTAGAGTATATTGTCAACAATAAGGTTGAAGAAAATAAGATAAAGAATAATAGCAAGATGAGTATAGTAATATTGCTAGAATATATGTTTTTTGCAGGATTAAGTTATTTCATGTTAAGTGATGAAAGTTTGCTGGGAAATTTAAAGAATGTATTACACTTAGAAAATGAATGGGTAGTTATAATAATAAAAGTAATAGTAATAACAATAATACCGATTTTGATTTTGGTTGCGTATTATTACATTATTATACAAGATAAAATCAAGTGCTACTTATTAAATAGTGAAGAAACGCGAGATTTTTCAATTTTACTAATAGCAATTACTCTTTTGATAGGTGTCATAATGGGAGCATATAATATGACTATATGGAAAATACTAAAATCTCAGCTAGAAGCAATTGTTTGTATCACTGTAATAAATTTGCTATGTGTGGTTTGTTTACGGACAGGAGGTCAAATAATTACAGAAGCATCAAGAATTACTGAGATTATTGGATTAACAGATGATTTACCGCTTTCTATACAACCCTATATTATAAATAGCGTAACTAAAGGCAAAATGATAATAGGCAATGTGTGGATGGAGGAGTGTGGTTTTCTATATATTCGCTTATTAGATAGACGAGAAATTAAAGTAAACAGTGATTATATTACTTTTATTGAAAAATGTTCGATTAAAAATGAGATAAAAGCATTAAAAGAAGAAATGTTAGTTATAGCAAATAAGGTGCAGAATAAAGTACAACTAATAGATAGACTTGAAGTGTTAAAACAGATGTTAGCATATGCCAATACAGAAGATGTAGTAAAGAAAGATGTTAAAAATAAAGATATTGAAATAGCATTAGGTAAGTTTAAGAATTGTTTTGCTCAAAGTTTTAAGTGTGAAAATGAAGTAGATAAGAAACTTAAAGAATGTGCCCATTATTTAGATAAAATTATCGAATGCTTTAAAGAAGAGTATAAGTTACCTGAGTATAAAAAACGAAGCCTTAAGTAACTAAATAATAAATAAGGTAGAAAAGTAGTATTAAAAAAGCCTCGCAAGTTTTCACAGCTCAGCGAGACTTTTTCTTTTGAACCATAAAGTATTGCCTCTTCCTTCATTAGCCCAAGAGGCAAGAAGTAAGGAGCTAACCTAGCGAAACATACCTGCATCGTAAATTTGATATTCCACGCGGTGTAAATATAGTGATTTACCATCGATTGTAAGTCTTGTCATTTTAGGCAGATTTTCTGGAACTTCTACAGAAACACGATTACCTTGATAAACAGCTAGTGGTGTGCCAAGTTGTGAATTGATCACCACGATTTTAGATTTACCAATAGCGTTTCCTAATTTGTTAATGAGTTTATCTAGTGGAATGAAGCCACCATTCCCATTAATATTCATATTGATATTGTTTGTAGTATTTGCGATGTTTTCCATAGAGGTATTGGCATTATCATAGCTATAAAGCTTTTCAAGTCCGCGTTCTTCAAAGACGAGGGTGCTGCCTACATGAAGCATTTGATAACCATCTAAAGTGATTTCTAGCACCTCGCTATCATATTTAGAGATTTTATTGCCTTCTGAGTCATAAGTAGCTTTACCTGCATATTGTCCAATGCTAATGTGATTTCCAGTAAGTGTGGAGGTAGGTACACCAAAGTCATTATAAACAGTAGCAGTGAAGCTTTCCCCTATAAGTTGTCCTTTTTTTCCTTTAAACCAGTGCTCTAAAGCCGCACAGCCAGTAAATAAGCTGGTAACGAGTGTGAGAAGAACTAAGAAACACAGTGTTCTTTTACAAGTTAATCTTTTCATTTTAATCCCCTTTCTAAAACATATGAGATATTATAACATATTCATTAGAAGAAATAAGGAAATTTCTAGTAATGTAAATAAAAAGACCTATCAAATACATAGTTAGTATGGTTTGATAGGTCTTTTCACATGCACCAGTTTATGGGTGATTTTTATTTTATGTAAGATGAAGCATATTATTATGCAAATAATTTATATACAGTAGGTGTTCGGCCCTTATAGCGTGTAAGTAAGCTAATATTAGAGCGCGAAACGCCGAAAAGCTCAGCTAAGTCATTTTGACTTAAGCTAGTTTTATTAAATTGATTATTGCCCGCCTTGCCTTGATAAAGCTGTCTAATTTCCGCTACTTCTAAGTCTGAAAGTTTTGCACTTCCTTTGTGACATTCACCATGAATGAGCTCGTGACGTGGTTTGGCGATTAAGTCTTGTAAGGTGAAGTTGATATAATCACCTGTTATACATGAAACGCATAGATTTTTATCTTCGTAGTCAAATTCAGGGTGAAAAGCCCAGTAAACGAGACGACTTAAATTATAATGTTTAGGTTTGGTACCCACCAGAGTAATTTTGACCTCAGCATGTCCCTTGTGAATATAGGGCTTAAGTACCTTGCCAGTCTTACCTATAATTTTACCATTTTCATAAATTGTGTAACCATTCATTTCTACAAAATGCATTGTTAGGACCTCCTTATGAAATATGTATTCTTATGTTTAGAATACGCCTAAAATCTAGAAAGGTCTAGCAAAAAATGGGTTTATTAA
>USPX01000111.1 GCA_900556665.1 uncultured Eubacteriales bacterium | reverse complement strand
TATCATATTTATAAGGAGGGACAGCAATGGCGTATGTACCATATGTAGTGGAGCAAACTTCTAAGGGTGAGAGAAGTTATGATATTTATTCCAGATTGCTTGCAGATAGAATTATTATTTTAGGAGATGAGGTAACTGATGAAGTAGCTCAGTCTGTTGTGAGTCAGTTATTATTTTTAGAGGCAGAAGATCCTGATAAGGATATTTGTTTATATATCAATAGTCCTGGTGGTTCTGTAACGGCTGGGTATGCCATTTACGATACGATGCAGCTTATTAAATGTGATGTGTCTACGATTTGTATGGGGATGGCTGCTAGCTTTGGAGCATTTTTATTAGCTGGTGGGACTAAGGGGAAACGTTATGCACTGCCTAATGCAGAGATTATGATTCATCAGCCTTTATCAAGTGGGATTCAAGGGCAAGCTACAGACATTGAGATTGCAGCTAGAAATATGATGAAAACTAAGGAACGTTTAACACGTATTTTAGCTGAGAACTGTGGCAAGACAGTAGAAGAAGTTTTAAGAGATACAGAACGTGATAACTTTATGACAGCTGAGGAAGCAAAAGAGTATGGATTAATTGATGCGATTATTACACATAAATAAAAAAAGGAGGGGGCGCAAAATAGATAGTGGGAGTACTCGTCACTACTATCTACACCTTCCGTAATTTATGATATTCTAAGTTTGATAAGTAAAGAAACGGTGTGAACTCACTCCGCTAACGCTGCGTTCAGACAGCACACCTAAAAGCTCTTTACTTATCTTCACTAAGAATATCAGGAAATTACTTCAGAGGTAGAATAGTAGTGACGAGTACTCCCACACTTATTTAGATAACCCTAAGGAAAAAAGAAGGAAAAAGCTAATATACTTATATATAAATGTTAAGAGGATGCCGGCGGGCATCCTCTTTGTTTTTTAAGCAGAATGTTTTTCTTGTGAAGCTATATTTGTTTGTGCATCTAGACTTTTTTGGATGGCTAAGTATTCTTGAGTGGCTAAGTCTGCTAGGTTGTTTTGTTCTTCTAAATGGAAGTATGTAAGATTTTGCTTAAGGACTTCAGCAGCACTAGTGAGTTGTTGGATTTGATTTGCAAGGCTATCCATAGAAGTAGCAACTTCTTCTGAGGAAGCTGTAACTTCTTGGGAAGAAGAAGCCGTTTCTTCTGATATGGCTGCGATTTCATCCATGTTTTCAATAACGATGTTTTTGCTTTGAATCATTTGGCTATTTAAGTGGTCAATTTCATAAATCTTTGTAATAAGGGTTTCAACAGAAGCAAGAATGTTGTGGAATACAGTTTCTGTTTCTAAGATAGCTGTAGCCTGTTCTTCTTGAAGGGCGTTGCTTTCTTCGAGAGAAGTGTTGGCTTGTTCAGCTTTGTGATAAATCTCATCTACGATGGCTTTGATTTCGTCAGTTGATTGTTTAGAAGCCTCAGAGAGTTTACGGATTTCTTCAGCTACTACGGCGAAGCCTCTACCACTTTCACCAGCACGAGCAGCTTCGATACTCGCATTTAAAGAAAGAAGGCTTGTTTGATTAGTAATGCCAATAATGGCATCAGATATGAAGCTGATTTTATGAATGCTTTCGGTCATTTCTTTAAAGAAGTTGTAAGCTGTAAGAGAGATTTCTTGAGAGTGAGTTGAAGCTTCATTTAAAGTATGGAGCATAGTTAAACCGTTGTTACTAAGTGCTTGTGTTTCTGTAGACATTTCTTTTACATCTAAAGTATGCCTCTTAGTTGCTTCTAATTGTTTGGCGAGACTTTCGACTTGTACATTAATGTCTTGAAGGCTTTCGGCTTGCTGAGTTGTACCTGTAGAGATTTCAGTGATGGCAACTTTTACATTATTTGAAACATCATGTGTATGTGTCATAATGTCCCCAAGTTCTTCGCAAGTATTGAAAACAGCTTGAGCTGTATGATCTACATTGTAAATTAAGCTAGAAATATTAGTAATCATATCATTAATATGGACACTTAAGGTGTGGAATTCATCATGACCACCAATGATAGGTTGTGGTGTGAAATTACCTTCAGCCACTTGATTAATCATATGACCTAAGCGATTAAATTTCTTTTTGATAGATTTGAGAATTGGAATAATTAAGATGAAGCTAATAATAACAGCTAATACACTTACAATGAATGTACTTATAGAAAGTTTGTTTAAACTTGAAGTGATTTCATTTTCATTGAGCATGCCAATGAGTTTCCAACCTGTAGTAGGTTCTGTAAGACTTGTAATGTAATAGTTGTTATTGTGAAGTGTTGCTGTTAAACTGACAGTTTCATCTGCACTTAAATCTGACCAGAATGGTAGCATGCTAAAGCCCACAAGTTCTAAGTCTTTTTTAGGTGGTGTAACTAAGATGCTACCTGAGCTATTTACGAGATAGACACAACCTGTATTGAGTAATTTTATATTATTAAAGAGTGCAGTGAAATCGTTAAAGTCAATATCAAGAGCTACTACACCAGCTACTTGACCATCAACTTTTACCGCGCGGCTTACTGTAATGACTTTGTTACCATAAGTTGTTGAAAGGTAAGGGTCTGTACAGCTAGCAATGTTACTATCATTGTCTGCATTATTTACAGCATCTACGTACCAAGTTTCATAAGAACTATTTACATTTTCTTTTAATGTTTTTTTATATTTTGTAGTATTGCCTTCTTTATAAGCATCTGCTGCCAGTAATCTACCTTGCGCTGTAACATAGGCACAGCGTACAGCACCTGGAAGGGCTTTAAGGGCAGCTTCTAAAGAGTCTTCGGCGATTTTGACATTAGCTTCTACTAAGTTAGGATCTTCAAGATGTTGAATTTCACTTTTTTGGGTTAACAAGTTAACTTGTTGATAGAGTGAGTTTAAATAGATTTCAAAACCATTTTTGCTTTCTTGTAATGTTTGGACACTAGCTAGTTGGGTATTATTTTTGAGTAGTGATTTAGAAGTGGAATAAGTAAGTAGGCCTATAATTGAGGCAGAAACCATAAGGCTTAAGACAAAAAAAGCAGTAAATTTTTGCATAATACTAATATTTTTCATGATATACCCCCCTTTATTGATTTGGAATATTTTATAAAATATATAATATTATAATTTTAACATATATATAAAGATAAAAAAATGTAAAAAGTACGGAAGTTATAAGATAAATTTTAGGTAAAAGTAAAGGGAAAAGAGGTGTTGCAAAATGAAATTTTACAATACCTCTTTATTAATAGATATATATAAGATTGGAGTTAGCTAGGTTATTCTAAGTTAAAGAATTGTAAATCCCCTTTTAGGGTATCTGCAAGATTTGTTAATTTAGTCGTATGGACGGCAAGCTGTGCCATAGAAGCAGTCACTTCTTCGGCAGAGGCAGTAACTTCCTGTGAAGAAGAAGCTGTTTCCTCTGAGATAGCTGCCATCTCATCCATATTTTCAATAACGGTGTTTTTATTAGAGACCATATTAAGGTTGAGTTGGTCGATTTCATAAATGTTTTTAATAAGCTTGTCCACAGAGTCTAGAATGTTATGGAATACATTTTCTGTCTCTATGATGGCTAAAGATTGTTGTTCTTGAAGAGTGTTGCTTTCTTCAAGAGAAGTATGTGCTTGAAGTGCATTGTGATGAATTTCATCTACGATGGCTTTAATTTCATCAGTAGATTCTTTAGAGGCTTCAGAGAGTTTACGGATTTCTTCGGCTACAACGGCGAAGCCCTTGCCACTTTCACCTGCACGAGCAGCTTCAATGCTGGCATTTAAAGCAAGGAGGCTTGTTTGATTGGTAATGCCAATAATTGCATCAGATATAAAGTTTATTTTATTAATACTTTCATTCATCTCTTTAAAAACGTTGTAAGCAGTCATGGAACTTCCTTGTGAAAGCTTAGATTTTTCGCTGAGCTTTTTAAGCATGCTTAAGCCGTTATTACTAAGGGATTGTGTTTCAGTAGACATTTGTTTTACATCAGAAGTATAATTTTTAGTTTCTTCAAGTTGTTTAGCTAATGTATCAACTTGTAAATTAATATCTTGTAAACTTTCAGCTTGGTGCTGTGTACCTGTAGAAATTTCTTCGATAGCTACTTTTACATTAGTAGATGTATCTTGAGTTTGGTCCATAATTGTAGCAATATCTTGAGAAGTAGCTACAAGAGTTGTAGCGGTTACATCAACGTTTTGAATAAGCTTAGCTGTGTTTTTAATCATTTCATTAATAAGAACACTTAATTTATGGAACTCATCAGCACCATCTATAACAGGGGGGATTGTGAAATCTCCTTTAGAAACAGCCTTAATCATATCACTTAAGCGATTAAATCTTTTTTTGATACTACGTACCATTGGAATAACCATAAGGCAGCTTACAAGAACAGCAAACAAGCTTACGACTAATGTACGTTTAAATAAAATATTTAAGCTAGAAGTAAGTTCCTCCTCATTAATTAACCCAATTAATTTCCACTGCGTTAAAGGATCTACAAGGCTTGTAACATAATATTTATTATCTTCAATAGTTGCCTCAAAACTTATGGCATCTTTTGCACTTAAATTTGACCATAGTGGCAATGTATTAAAAGTAGTAAGGTCTAATTTAGCAGCTGGTGGTGCAACTAAAACATTACCTTGTGCATTGGTAAGATAAACACAACCGGTATTAAGGAGTTTAATATTATTAATAAACTCAGTAAGCTCAGTAAAGGCAATATCAATGGCTACAACACCTACAACTTGTTCATTAGATTTAACGCATTGGCTGACTGTAATAACGTATGTGCCATTAGCAGCTGAGAAGTATGGCTGCGTAAAATTTGAAAAGATGCCATTACGTTCTATATTTTTTAGGGCATCCATATACCAAGCTTCTTTTGTATGATCTTCATGTTCCGCTAATATTTTTTTAAACTTTCTCTTACCATTTTCTTCATAAGGTGTAACAGCTACTTTACGTCCATTAACTGTTACATAGTAACTACAAGTTGCACCTGGAGTTACTTTTAAAGCAGCGGTTAAAGAATCTTCTGTTGCTTTCAGATTTTCTTCTATTAAATCTGGATTTTCTAGACGTTTTAATTCATTTTTACGTGTTAATAAGTCGACTTGTTGACTAAGTGACTTTAAGTAAGTTTCAAGGCCAGTTTGGCTTTCTTGTAAAGTTTGTGTGCTAGCTAGTTGGGTATTGTTTTTTAATAAAGTTTTAGAAGTAAAGTAAGTTAAAATGCCAATAATACAAGCTGAAATAATTATGCTTGAAACAAAGAAAGTTAGGACTTTCTTCATGATGCCAACGTTTTTCATAAGATTCCTCCCCAGTTAAGTAATTCTATTCTAATTATAAAAATATAATAGAATCAAAAATAATATCAGATAAAATGCATAAGATGTATTAAAAAATGACATGAACTGTCGAAAAAGAGTGAAACATATAAAATGAAATACCAGTGTTTAGCAGAGAATTACTGAAAAAGGAAAAAGGCCTGAAAAATAGTCTTGACGTTATTGAAGATAAGGCTAAAATGAAATTAAGCAAAGATAAAACCACAGTTCTGGTTGGTAGTCCAGACGCAGCAAGCGCTGTAAGTAACCTGCCTCCTTTGGTTGTCCCTTCTTTGTAAATAAAAGGTGAAGTGGAACTTTTATAAATATAAGAAACTTTTATAAATATAAAAGTAGAAGCTTCCTTATTAAAAGGAGGAAACAAAATATGATACAGGCACAAGTAAGCATTAGTTTAACTGTATTTTTTGAGGCGCCTTTTTGGAGAGGCATTTATGAATGGCAAGAAGAAGGCTGCTATAAGGCTTACAAATTTACCTTTGGCAGTGAACCTAAAGCAAATGAGGTTTATGAAGTAGTTCTAAAGACATGGAATACACTTTATCCTCAGGAAGTAAAGGGGATAGGCGGCCTCAAAAATAAGAAAACAATTAACCCAAAAAGAATGCAGCGAGAGGTGAAGAAGCAAGTTCGTGAAAAGGGAATTGGAACCAAAGCACAACAAGCTTTAAAGGCCCAGCATGAAGCAGGTAAGCTGCAACATAAAAGCATAAGTAGAGCAGAGAAAGAAGCAGAAAAGGCCCTCAAGTTTGAGCTGAAACAAGAAAAAAAGAAGCAAAAGCACAGGGGACACTAGACTGATATGGAACAAATGCTAAATAAATATTAGACGCATATTAAGCATAAATAATTAAAAAGTAGAAGGATTAATGAAATGAGAAAAATACATCATGTGTGCATACAAACAGATGATTACAAAGCATCTTTAGATTTTTATATGAATATTATGGGATTTGAAATGGTAAAGGAATCACCTAATTTTCATAAACGTAGTTTCAATACGTGGTTAAAACTAGAGGACTTTATGATCGAACTTCAAACAGGTAAAGAAGGTGAAAGCCTCACAAAGCCAAGCAGTAAGTCAGAAGGCTTAGTGCATATGTGTTTCCTAGTAGAAGATGTAAAAGCCGAAGTTGCTAGAATTCAGGCGCTAGGTTATAACAACTTCAAAGAAAAACACGGAGGCCCTATTTATGAAGTAGAAGGCTCAGCCCTTAGTAAAGTAATCGCCCCAGAAGGCACAATCATCGAACTAAGAGACATCGCTGACCTCAGCTAAAAACAAGTTTTAATAAGGCGCTTTAAAAGTAGATCAATACTATAACAAGTGTAGATAGTAAAAGAAGTCATGAGTGTTAACAATCATGGCTTCTTTTTTTCTCCTTATACTCAATATCTTTAACCCATTGCTAGCCTTCCTTCTACGCCGTTTCTTTACTTCACAAGCTTAGAACCTCACAATTTATGGAAGGAGTAGCTGCCCATCGCCCCTCTAAA
>USPX01000110.1 GCA_900556665.1 uncultured Eubacteriales bacterium | reverse complement strand
TGGCACGGTCAATGAAAAGATCGCAATGAATGATATTAACTTCAGTTTAAATCCAGGTGATTTCGTAACGATTATCGGCTCTAATGGAGCTGGTAAATCTACACTTTTTAATTTGATTAGTGGTTATTTCTTATCAGACGAAGGCAGGATTTTATTAGATGGTCAAGATATAACCTTTATGCCAGAGTATAAAAGAGCAAGATATATCGGACGACTCTTTCAAGATCCGCTTAAAGGGACAGCACCATCTATGACAATAGAGGAAAATTTAGCTTTATCTTATTCCAGAAGTCAAAGTAAGCTCATAAGCTTAGGAATTAGAAAGAAGGATAAAGATTTATTTAGAGAACGTTTAGCACAACTTGATTTAGGCTTAGAGAATCGTATGAAAACTAAAATGGGATTACTATCAGGCGGGCAACGTCAAGCTGTTACTTTATTGATGAGTACACTCGTTGTACCTAAAGTTTTACTTTTAGATGAACATACAGCGGCACTGGATCCAGCTACAGCTGATAAAGTACTTCGCATTACGAAAGAAATCGTAGCAGAAAAAAATATTACAACAATGATGATTACACATAATATCCAATCAGCCTTAGATTTAGGTAATCGCACCATGATGATGGATAGTGGAAAAGTTATTTTAGATATCAAAGGTAAAGAAAGAAGCCAGTTAACAGTTCAAGATTTACTCAACTTATTTAAGAAAGAAAGTCATAAAGCATTAGATAATGATAGAATCTTACTTTCATAAGATAAAGGGATGTTACCTTATTTGAGAGGTACATTCCTTTTTTATGCTTTAATCACGTAATTAATATTACAGAGAGATTAAAAGAAAGCTAACATTAAATAACATATCTTTTGAATAAAAATACACATAGATATAATATGTTTAAAGCTATTTTAATAGGTTTTAGAAATAGATAGGGGGACAAAATGAATAAGGTTAAGAAAAACATAGTAGGTGTACTAGTAATTATATTAAGTATTTTTGCAGGAGGCTTTAATGTATGGGCTAATGATGTAGCGTCTCAGTACAAAAGTATAGGCGATACAAAACCACTACAAAGTTACGAAGAACTTATTAAAGTGTTAGATGAGAAGAAGGGATCAACAGTTGAATATGATACGGGAAGCACTAATACGCAAGATATAGCGGCATCAAGTAATGCTATAGATAATTATTCACAGACCAATATACAAGTGAAGGATGTAGATGAAGCAGATATTGTGAAAACAGATGAACGATACATATATTCTTGTATAGGGGGCAAAGAATTAGTTATTGTTGATACAAAGGATAAAATGAAACAAGTTGCTAAAATTAGTGTGGGTGATCAAGAAAAGAATTATAATATGGATAAATTCTTTTTAGATAAAGACTATTTAACCCTTGTATTAAATGGCAGTGAAGGTTCAAGATGGGCTGAAAATGATGGGAGAAATCCTTTTAAACAGTTTACTATTATTAAAGTATATAACATTAGTAATAGAAAAAATCCAACCTTAGCTAGGGAGGTAAAAATAGAGGGAAGTTTAAATGAAGTTAGAAAGGTAAAAAATCAATTATATGTAGTAACCAATAAATCTGTAGAATATTGGAGGAGTAAAACGTTATCTAAGGAAATGTTTAAAAAGGTAATTGTACCTCATTATAAAGATTCAGCAGTAAGTGATGAAGTGAAATTTATACCAGTAAAAAATATAAGATATTGCGATTGGTCAAGTTGTAGCAACTATACAGTTTTAGCTAATTTTAATATAGATGATAAAAAGCCTATAAGTTTTAATGTACTTTTAGGTGATAGGGCGAATTTGTATATGAATCAAGATGCCATTTATTTAGTAAGTAATTTGTATGACTGGGGTAGAGTATATAGCAGTAGTTCTAATACAACAGTTATTACAAAGTATGGGATATATTTAGGAAAAATAAGTTATAAGTGTGTTGGCAGTGTGCCAGGTGCAATACTCAATCAATTTTCAATGGATGCTTATAAAGGTTACTTTAGAATTGCAACAACAAGTTATATAAAGGGTGAAGAATATAATAATGTATATGTTTTAGATGATAGACTTAAAGTATGTGGTAAAGTAGAAGGACTTGCAAAGGGTGAAAGAATTTATAGTGTAAGATTTGATGGAGATCGTGGTTATATGGTGACTTTTAAAGAAATGGACCCACTATTTGTAATAGACCTTTCAAATCCTAAAGCTCCTCAAGCTGTAGGGAAACTTAAAATACCAGGTTTTAGCCAATACTTACATCCTATTGGTGAAGATTTAGTTGTGGGGATAGGACGTAGTACGGGAGAAAATATTGTAAGAGATGAAAATGGTAAGGAAAGAGTGACAGGTGTTTCAGCGCAAGGCATTAAGCTATCACTATTTAATGTGAAAAATCCTAAATCACCAGTAGAGGTGAATCATATTATTATAGGTACAAGTGGTAGTTATAGTGAAGCCTTAGAAAATCATTTAGCGGTTATGGTAGATCCTAAACGTCGTATATTAGCTATTCCAGTTATATTAGAATTTGATAAACCTGTAAAGATTACAGAAGACTATGAGGCAATGAATTTCCAAGGTGCATATGTTTTTGATGTAGAATATGGTAAGTTAGTAGGTAAAGCAAAACTAGGTCAGTTAGATGCTAAGACAAGAAAGTACGTTCCTAATTATAGATATACAGAGTCAAGAGTATGTTATATAGGTGATAAAATATATTACTTATATAATAATCAAATTAATCAATATGATATGAGACTATTTGAATGTAAAGATGTACTTGTATTAGATCAATAAATTTGATTGTAAGATATTAGAAATTCATAATTTCAAGGTAAGGGAAGCATATAATAAGTCTAGACTAATCCTAGCACATAAATTAAGTTTTAAAGCTTAACTATGTGCTAGGATTTTTTGATGGTAGATTATGATAGGGGGAATAGAAATGGCAGTTATTTATTGTTTTTCATCAACAGGAAATAGTTTATATGTAGCAAAGGGCTATTATTTAAATTATGGAAAAGCCATTAAGGCTGTGGAAAATTATACTGTAAGTTATAAGGTAGATGATACACAAAAAGTAGAAGATAACCTACAAAATAAATTAGGCACAATATGTACAGAAATCAAGAATTAATTGCATTTGAACAGAAATCCACAGATCAAGATGAATAATTAAAAAATCTGTAGATAAGTTTAGGTTTAAAAATAGAAAATGTGTATAACTTTTGGAATTAAGATTGTGAGTTATAAATTTGAAAAAAGAACATCTGTTAAGTTTTGATTTTTAATAAACTACATATATTTACATTGATATCACCTGTTTCTATAATGAAGAAAAAAGAACAGGTGATATTTTTATGCAGACACAAAAAGATGAAATAAGGGAAGAAATTCTAGCCGTAGCTGAAATAGAATTTTTAAATAAGGGCTTTAAAGGGACATCTATGCGAACTATTGCAAAAAAGGCAAATACGACATTGGGGAACATTTATAATTACTTTGAAAGTAAGGAAGCAATCTTGGAAGCAGTCATGGGACATGTACCAGAAGCTATAGAAGAAATGATGGTTAAACATGAGGAGATGGAGGTTACAGAGCAGATTTCAATACAAGAAATGCTTAGTCAAATAGAAGAAGTAGGAGCAGAAGCTTTTGGATTTGATATTTTGTTAAGCAGGCCTTTCGTTGTTTTAATGGAAGGTTGTAAGGGGACTAAATATGAGACATATAGCAAACAGTTTTATGAAATTGTGGCGCATCATTTAGGAGAGCATTTAGGAAATGGACAGGAATTAATGGGGGATGTGATTAGTCATTCTTTTATTACAGCACTTTTATTTATTGGTAAAAGTAAGGTGAGTTTAGAAGAGAAGAAAAAGACATTTTTAAAGTACATAGAAATGATTATATTAGGTATTTTAGCTAGCCAGATGCAAGGGGAATAAGTAAAGAGGGTTCATAAATAGGAAATGGAGATGGAAGTTATGGGAGAAAGTACAGCTATTATCAGGGTGGATGATTTACATTTTACTTATAAAAAGGGACAGGGAGAAATCTTAAAGGGGATTAATGTGGAAATTGCTAAAGGTGAAATATTTGGTTTTTTAGGGCCATCAGGTGCAGGAAAAAGTACATTGCAAAAAGTCTTATTAGGCTTATTAAAAGGCTATAGTGGTAGCAGTAAAGTGATGGGTTATGAGACTAATAAGATTAAGGCGGACTTTTATAACAAGATTGGTGTAGGTTTTGAATTACCGAATTTATATGAACAACTTACCTTAGAAGAAAATCTAAAAACCTTTGCAGGATTATATGAAAATCCAGGAGATATTGAAGCGTTACTTGAAGAAGTAGGGTTATATCCACATCGTCATAAAAAGGTAAATGAAATTTCAAAAGGGATGAAGATGCGACTTAACTTTTGCAGAGCCTTGGTAGGGCAGCCGGAATTATTATTTTTAGATGAGCCGACTTCGGGACTTGATCCTAATAATACTAAGGTGATTCAAGATAAGATTTTAGAATATAAGGCTAAGGGGAAAACAGTTGTGTTAACAACTCATAATATGAACTTTGCAGAAGAAATCTGTGATCGAGTAGCCTTCGTAGTGGCAGGCCAGATTAAAGAAATAGGTCAGCCAGAGGCTTTAAGGAGAAAGCATGGAGCATACAAAGTAAAAGTAACACTAGATAAAGAAGAAAAGCTATTTGAGATGGAAGGGTTAAATCAAAATAAGGAGTTCATAAATAGCTTAGCAAAATGCAAAAGTATTGATACAGTGAAGCCATCTTTAAGTGAGATATTTACACAAGTAACAGGGAAGATATTAGTTTAGATAAGGCATTGAGGGGAAATAGAAGCGGAAAATCTCAGAGAAAATATATACGTTAAGAAGGTATAAAAAGAGGGGAGTAATTGAAATGAAAACTTTAAAATGGATTGTTCATGAAATGCGGTTGCAGTGGAAAAATGGGCTTTATTATGTATATGCTTTGATTGCCTTTTTATATATGTTTGGCTTAGGCTATGTGCCACAGGGTTATAAAGAAGCAGTTAGCACTGTACTCGTTGTAACAGATCCTACTTTTTTAGGCTTAATGTTTGTAGGGGCTTTGATTTTATTAGAGAAAAATCAAGGTATTCCAAAAGGGATTGGTATCAGTCCTTTAGGGGAAGCAGGCTATATATGGGGCAAGGTATGTTCACTGCTCATTATTAGTTTATTAACTTCCCTATGTATTTTGTGGGCTGGAAGAGTCAACATTAAAGTGCATCAAGTCTTGGGGATATTAATCAGTGCAGGCTCATTTACTTTAATGGGCATTATTATAGGAAGCTATGTGAAGAATATTAATCAGTTTTTGATTTGGTGTGCAGTCATTTGCATTCCTTTAGGTGTACCAGTCATTGCTTTTTATTTTAGGGACTGGGGCAATTGGCTCAGTATCATACCAACTTATGCGTTACTTCATTTAATGTATGCAAAAGTAGTTAATGTGGGTGTTTTAGTGGATTTCGTTAGCTTAAGTTTATGGGGCATAGGCATGTACCTTATAGCTAAAATGAGCGTACGTGAATACATTTTTATAAGGTAAGAAGGAGGTAGTGAGATGATCAGTACATTATTAAAAAATGATATGAGATATATGAAAAAAGATCCTATGATGATAATGACATTATTCCTACCTTTTATCTTAATCATTGTTTATCAAGGGCTTGTAAATGGATTACCTATAATCTTTGGAGAAATTGTAAAATCATACATTTCTTTTTATGAAAAACCACTACAATATGTGATGATTACAATGGGGAGTAGTATGCCAGGGGTAGTTATGTCCCTACGCATTTTAGATGATAAGGATGAGCATATGTTAGCCTTTTATGCCATCAGTCCTTTGAGATTGAGTGGGTATTTTCTTTATAGGAGTATAGGCAGTAGTATTGTAAGCTTTTTAGCAGCTATTATAGCCTGTTTAGGGATTATGGGAAGTGTACCTATTGGATTTGTGGGATATGTGACAGCTTTAGGAGTATTATTAACCCTTGCTATAGGAATTCTGGCAAAGAATAAATTACAAGGTATGGTATGTATGAAACTGACAGGTATAGTAGTCATCTTGCCATGCATTAGGCTTCTGGGGGAAAATGAAATGAACTGGATTTTGAAATGCCAGCCTTGGGATTATGCTTATCAGCTCATGATGCAAGAGGGTGTAAATGCTATAAATAGTGGGCTTTATGTGGGATTGATAATCGGAGTGTGTTTATTATTATTACGTAGAGTTAAATGGGTTTATTGAGATTGGTAAAATTTTATTTGGAAAGTTTGTTATAATAAACATAAAAACAACTAATAAGTAGGAGTTACAAATGAAAATAGAATTAATATGCGTTGGTAAACTAAAAGAGAAGTATTTAGTACAGGCAATTGATGAATATAGTAAACGTTTAAGCCGTTACTGTAAATTAAATATCATTGAACTTGCAGATGAAAAAACACCAGATAATGCATCAGAAAAAGAAGAGTTACAAATCAAAGAAAAAGAAGGGGAAAAAATCCTTTCAAAAATCAGTGACAGTGCTTATGTAGTAGCCTTAGACTTAGGTGGCAAAATGCTTTCATCAGAAGAACTTGCAGCCTTCATGGCAGACTGTGGTGTACGCGGAAATAGCCACATCGTATTCGTTATCGGCGGATCACTTGGTTTATCAGACGCCGTAAGAGCAAGAGCAAATTATAAATTATGCTTCTCAAAAATGACATTCCCACATCAACTCTTTAGAGTAATGTTATTAGAGCAAGTGTATCGAGGATTTAGAATTAATAATAATGAACCGTATCACAAGTAAGTGCGAACTTTACCAAAATTGGATATATAAATGAAAG
>USPX01000109.1 GCA_900556665.1 uncultured Eubacteriales bacterium | reverse complement strand
GATTTATTATGTATTAAAATATTTGAAATATATATAAAGTTATGTATAATAATCACATAGGTAAAGTGATTTACCAAATGATATTTAAATAGTGTGAAGTAAGATGAGTATTATAAATTACATTTAGGGGGTCTATATTATGAGTAAATTACGTAAAAAATTATTAACTGTATTTTGTGTAGCAACAATGTTAGTAGCTTCAACTGCTCAGGCAGCAACAACAGATTATTGGCAAAACTGGACAGATGGTGGTGGAAGTGTTTACGCGACAAATGGAAATGGTGGTAACTATAGTGTATCATGGACCAATTGTGGTAACTTTGTAACAGGTAAAGGATGGAAAGTAGGAAATCCATACCGTACTGTAAATTACAATGCTGGTGTGTATAATCCAAGTGGTAATAGTTACTTAACACTTTATGGTTGGACAAGAAATCGCCTTATTGAATATTACGTTGTGGATAGTTGGGGAACATACAGACCAACAGGTACATACAAAGGAACAGTATATAGTGATGGTGGTCAATATGATCTTTATACAACAATGCGTTATAACCAGCCTTCTATTGATGGTACACAAACTTTCCAACAATACTGGAGTGTAAGAAAAAATAAGAGACAGACTGGTGTGAACTCTACTATTACATTCCAAAATCACGTGGATGCTTGGAATAGAGCTGGTATGCAACTTGGTAGTAACTGGTCATATCAAGCATTATGTGTAGAAGGTTACCAAAGTAGTGGATATGCAAATGTAACAGTTTGGTAGAAAATTTATAAATATTTATAGCTTATAAATATATAGTGTATAAAATGTATGTAGGTAAGATATTTACCTACATACATTTAAATATTATTGGGGAAAGAAATACATAAGAGGTGAAAGTATGAAAAAATCAGCAATATTATTGTTATTAATGAGCACAATGCTAGTGTTAAGTGGATGTCATAATGAAGAGGAATTTGTACTTATAAAGGGAGATAATAATATTACTGATTTTTATATGGGTGTACATGAAGTCACACAACAAGAATGGCAGAAGGTTATGGGAAACAATCCTTCTCAGTTTAAAGGTAAAGATTTACCAGTAGAAAGCATAAGTTGGTATGATAGTGTGCTCTATTGTAATATGAGAAGTCTTAAAGAGGGATTAACACCTTATTATAATATTGATAAAGAGAATTTTGACCCAGAAAATATATGTGAGTATGATGATTTAAAATGGACTGTCACAATTAATGAAAATGCCAATGGTTATCGCTTGCCAACTGTAGAAGAATGGGAGTATGCAGCAAGTGGTGGTGCTGAAGGCAAAGCAAATCAATTTAGTGGCAGTGACAATATAGATGAGGTAGCTTGGTACTGGAAAAATTCAGGGGAGCAGTATTTAGAAGGTGAGTGGAACTGGAATAAAATAGAGGCTAATAAAAATATCACTCATAACATTAAGAAAAAGGCACCTAATACATTAGGTCTATATGATATGTCAGGGAATGTAAGAGAATGGTGCTGGGATTGGTATGGTGATATTGAAAACCCATTTGGATTTTATAGGACTTGGAAAGGTGGCGGTATTATAGGGGATGCAAGATGCTGTGAAATAGCATATAAAGGCAAGTTTGAACCAAATGGAGTGGGATATGATCAGGGATTAAGATTATGCAAAAATAAATCAACTTAAAATCAAGGAACTTAAAAAGTTCCTTCAGGCTGTAGACAATTACATTGTCTACAGCCATTTTTACTGTTAGACTAGAAGTAGAGGTGATATACAATGATGGGTAGAAGAAATAATGATGAAAGATCTCAAATACAAATGTTAAGTATAGATGACCTTGTACCTCAAAATCATCTTATAAGAAAAATTGATGCAGCTATTGACTTAAGCTTTATCTATGATAAAGTGAAAGACCTATATAAACCAGGTGGTCGTGAAAGTATTGATCCAGTTGTACTTATCAAGATTGTTATGATTCAATACATATTCGGCATTAAATCTATGCGTCAAACTATTAAAGAAATAGAAGTAAATATTGCTTATAGATGGTACTTAGGCTATGGGATGACTGAACCTATACCCCATTTTTCAACTTTTGGTAAGAATTATGCTAGAAGATTTGAAGGAACTGATCTTTTTGAAGATATCTTTAAAACCATTGTTGTTGAAATTATCAACTGCGGATTCATTGATACGGAAAGTATTTTTATAGATGGTACACATATTAAAGCTAGTGCTAACAATCGCAAATCACAAAATCAAGTTGTCGAACAATCTGTAAAGTTTTATGAAGAGGAACTTCAAGCTGAAATTGCAAGAGATAGAGAGGCTCATGGAAAAAAGCCATTAAAAGAGAAAGAAACTATTGAAACTAAAACCATTAAAGTGAGTACGACTGATCCAGAATGTGGCGTATTTCATAAAGGTGAGCACAAGAAGGTGTTTGCTTATACTTCTAATACTGCCTGTGATAGAAATAATTATATACTAGGCTTTGAAGTAGCCCCAGGTAATACACATGATTCAGTAAGTTTCCCTTCTCTTTATAACAAACTCATACAAGAATATGTTGATATCAAAAATGTAGTTGTTGATGCAGGTTATAAAACACCAGCAGTTGCACGCTTAATTATTGAAAGTGAAAAAACACCAATCATGCCATATAAAAGACCCATGACTAAAGATGGTTTCTTTAAAAAGTATGACTATGTTTACGATGAATACAACGATTGTATGATATGTCCTAATAATAAAATTTTAAAATATAGTACAACGAATAGAGAGGGCTATAGAGAATATAAAAGTAATAAACACGACTGCAAAGACTGTCCATTTTTAAAACAATGTACCCATAGTAAGGAACACGTAAAGGTTGTTATGAGACATGTATGGGAGGATTACATAGAAAAAGTTGAAGATATCCGTCATACATTAGGTACCAAAGAAATTTATAATCTAAGAAGTCAAACAATAGAAAGAGTTTTTGCAGATGCAAAAGAATTGCATGGTATGAGATATACGCAATATAGAGGTTTAGAAAAAATCAAGATGGAACTAAACCTCTTGTTTGCATGCATGAATTTGAAAAAGTTAGCGATATGGAAGCATCGAAAGGGGCTACTACGTAGCCCTAATCAAAGAAATAATAGTAAATTTTCATGGATTATATGTATAAATTCAAAAAGGTTCTGGAATGCAATGCATTCTAGAACCTTTTTGTCAACAATCTGAAGGAGCTATTATAGCTCCTTTTTTATTATTTAGATTCTAAAGAGTGTAAAATTCTAACAAACATAACGCTTGCTTCAGAGAATAATTTTGGGATTAAAAGCAAACCATAAATACAAATATGTTAATAATTAATATTAGGATAGGTGAATCAAATGAGTGAATATATTTGTCGACAATGTGGTTATAGAAAAACAGTGGGATATGAGTATGAAAATATGATGGAAGTTCCAGTTTATCCTATGTATGATGCAAATATTATGGGATCATTTTTATCTATGGAGTATTCAGGTGCCAATTGTGAAGAGGCTTGTCCTGGATGTGGAAAATTCGGTACTTGGGAACTTGCAGATTAATGGGTTAATTAAAAATTTTTTAAGAACTTGAGACTTTAATACAATAGGACTATAATAAGAAATGAGGCCGATAGAAAACATATTGACGTGAGAGGAGAGACACAAATGGGAAGAGTTTTAAATATTGCACACAGAGGTTTTAGTGGTAGATATCCAGAGAACACAAATATTGCCTTTGCTAAAGCATTAACAGAAGGATACTGCGATGGTATTGAAGTAGACGTACACATGACAAAAGACAACAAAGTTGTTATTATTCATGATGCAAAACTTGATAGAACAACAACAGGAACGGGTTATATTAAAGATCATACACTTGATGAATTATTGGAATTTGATGCAGGTGTAAAATATGATCCTAAGTATGAAGGTGAGAAGATTTTATGTATTAAATCTGCTATTGAATTAGTTAAGAAATACAATGTTAAACTTTATATTGAGATTAAAGATAGTGAAGAACAATATGAACAAATTACAGAAGAAGTAATTGATCGTGTAACAACAATTGGGGCAGAAGATAAGGTTATTTTATCTTCTTACAATGTAGAAACACTTAAAAGAATTAAAACAGTAGCACCTGCTATTAAAACAGCACTTCTTTGCAAAGAAATGCCATGGGATATCCGTAGTTACAGATATGCAGATGCAATTTCTGTAGATTATACTAAAGTTGATAAAGAAGCAATTGATACAGTACATAGCATTGGTAAAACAGTGACAGTATGGACTGTAGATGAAACAGCAGATATGAAACAAATGAAAGAATTAAATGTAGATGCAGTTATTACAAATCACCCAGATACATTTAATGATGTTATTAATGGATTATGCTAATTAGAATAAAATAAGGCTTTCCTTATTGGAGCGTTTTACGAAGTGCCCTGTCGTAGAAACGCTCTTTTATTTTTGTGAAAAATGTTTAAAGAATATATGAATGGGTATAATTAAAACAATATATTTGCACATATATATAAAGAAGTTTCCAAAATTAGGATATATTTTGGTGGAGTGTCAACTTAATTTTTTTATATGTATAAGGTATAATAAAATATAGGGAGTGTCCCTTAAAGTTCGTAATAAGAAAGGAGTTTTGGATGATTAAGTATAGAAAGCAATTGTTTTTAATTACATATGCCTTAATACTTGCATTTATACTTGTAAAATTTGAAAATGTATGGCGTGTAGTTAAGGACTTTTTTGTGCTGGTGGGGCCATTTATATATGGTTTTGCCCTTGCGTATTTAGTGAATATTCCTGCCACCTTCTTTGTTAAAAAGCTTTTTAAAGTAGAAGAAGGGGATAAGACTTATAAGACAAAAAGAGGTATATCGATTGTACTTTCATATGTTCTTGTATTTGCAGTAATTGTTCTTGTATTTGCTACATTGATTCCACAACTAGCCAATAGTATTAGTGTATTTATGGGGAATATGAATAATTATTCTGCTCAGTTTGAGTCGCTTTCAAGAGAAATTATGAGTAGAGTGGACCTTCAAGAAGCAACTTGGATAAAGGTTCAAAATTTCTTAGTACAGTCTAAGGAACAAATCATTGCTATTTTACAAAATATCATACCATCTGTTATAGGTATTGCAACAGGTGCTTTTAATGGGGTACTTAACACAGCATTTACGCTAATTATTTCAATTTATATTTTAATAAGTAAAGATGATTTAGCAGAGCTTATTTCAAATACATTAAAGGCTACTATATCTACTCGATCAAGAAAGTATTTACATCATGTACTAGAGGTGACAAATGAGACTTTCAAAGGTTTCATTGTAGGTCAATTAACAGATGCACTGATTGTAGGAATCCTAACCTTTATAGGTTCATGGATTTTCAGTTTCCCATATCCATTATTAATTGGATTTATTGCAGGGATTACTAATGTTATACCAGTACTAGGGCCATTTATTGGTGCTGTACCATGTAGTCTTATTATTTTACTAGCAGACCCAACTAAGGCACTTTGGTATCTTATATTTGTTGTGATCTTACAACAAATAGATGGGAATATTATTGGACCTAAAATTGTAGGGGACTCCATAGGACTTGATGGGATTTGGATTCTATTTGTGGTACTTGTAGGTGGAGGACTCTTTGGAGTTATGGGTTCACTATTAGGCGTACCAGTCTTTGCAATTATTTTTAGACTTTATAATGAATGGTTAGCCAAAAGATTAGAGGTTAGAAAATTAAAAAAACAAATAGAAAAGCAAGGTGAAAATGCATAAATTTATCATAATCTCCATTAAGTATATATATATTTATAATAGGAGAAGGAGTAACTACTTGTAATATGAAAATAGCCTTTGTATAATTAGAAAATAATAGAAGACAAAAAACTTTGAGACACTTAGTTTTAAGAGATAAGATAATGAATTAAGTGTTAAATAAGATTAGAAACGGAGAGGGGGATAAAGATGGAATCTCCAATTTCAGCAGTAGGTTTTTCAAACCTTGATAAAGATACGCAATTAGAAGCTATAGTAAGTAGTATATTAGATAATCCAACTAAACAAGTTGCTACAAGAAAACAAAATAAGGACATTTTAGCAGAATACTTTAAGTCATACGATAAAGATATGTATGTCATGGTAAGAATTGTCCTTAAAGGTGGTAGCAAAAAAGAGTCTAAAATTGAAATTGAACAATGTGAACCATGTTTTATAAGCCATAATGAAATTCAAGTTGAAGATATGACTGTAGAGTGTGTAGATGATGACTATACATACTATGTGATTTGTGAGGAAAAAGACACTGGTATGCAGTTTATTTTCTGGCTACAAAATGTCGTAGAATATCTAGATATTATAGAAGAAAAACGTATATTTGATAAAGTTAAAATTGCTGGTCTTGCCATGGAAGGTACAATAGTTTTACCAATCGAAAAAGATCAGGAAGATGAAGAAGTTGAAAGAGAAGAACGTGAAAAGCTTAAAGTCATTATTCAAAAAGCAAGAGAAGGGGATGCACAAGCACAAGCCCAACTTGAGCAAGAGGAAAAAGATTTAGATGATCAGCTTAAAGAACGTATGATGCAAGAAGATTTCTTATCTATTATGAGTGGCTACTTTGTACCTACAACATTAGTAGATGCCACATATGCTGTACTAGGTGAAATCAAGTCAATTGATACACGTAAGAACAGTAAAACTGGTGAAGAAATTTACTTATTTGTTTTAGAAGTTAATGATATGCCTTTAGAGGTACTTATTAATAAAAAGGATCTAGTGGGTATGCCTAGCGTAGGTATGCGCTTTATGGGAACTTGCTGGTTACAAGGGACTATTGTTACAAAATAAAGACTTGACTAAAATAAATAAAATATGTACTATAATAGAGTGCCTATTAGGTACAGTGTTTCCGTAGCTCAGTAGGATAGAGCGACCGCCTCCTAAGCGGTAGGCCGCTGGTTCGATTCC
>USPX01000108.1 GCA_900556665.1 uncultured Eubacteriales bacterium | reverse complement strand
AATTTTTTGTTTTTGCATTTCATCTGTAAGCACTCTCTTACCATTTTCATCAATTGTATAGTTTTCGCCTTCAATTCCCCAGTTTACAAGAACTTGTGCTTCATCAGAAGCCATCCAATCTAAAAATTCAAATGCTTTATCTTTATTTTCACTTGATTCACAAATTGCGATACCTTGACCACCACTGAAACCTGGATCTTTAGAGAATTGTGACTCAATATCTTTATTTACAGTAATATTAAGTGCTGCCATTGTTCTATCTTCGAGGCCAGCTGAAATAAGTGCTTGTTTTGCATTATTTGTTCCCCAGTCTGGTGTCGCACTACCAAGCACACGTCCTGAAGCAAGTTTTGCAAAGTAAACGTCTTCTTGATGTGTAAATGATTCTGGATCAAGTAATCCGATATCATTCATATGGCAAAGCCATTTCATATATTCTTTAACGTTTGGATCAAGATATTTGTATTTAGCTTCTCCTGTCTCATCATTAATAGCCCATTCACCATCATCAAATATACCAGCTGCTGCAGAAGCAACGTTACCTACTGTAATAAGCCATCTCCAGTCACTGCCCATGAGACAAAGACCGATTGTATCTTGTCCTTCAATTTGTGGATATTTGTCTATGTAAGCTTGCATTGCTGCTTCATATTCATCAATTGTTCTAATTTCTGGATATCCTTGATCTTTAAGTACGGCATTTTGAATTTGCATAACTCCATCTGATTTCCAAAGCGCTGTACTTACACCATAACAACCTACTGTATAAATACTTGGGTCATCTTGGCTGAATTTAAGTCTTTGAAGCATATCACCATATAAATATTTAAGGTTACCACCTTTTTCCTCAATCATATCTTCAAGTGGAATAATAGCACCTGCATCAATCAGTTTGTTTGTATCCCCTTTAGCATAAATCATATCTGGATAGTCTCCACTGGCAATCATAAGTGGAATAGCTTGCTCATCCCCACCTACAGCATGTTCAACTTTTAATGTAACACCTGTAAGTTCTGTAATCTTCTTAGCAATAGGGTCTGTAAACTCTACATCTTCTGTTACGTCCTTTTCAAATAATGTAAGTGTTACAGGTGTGCGGTCTGCAAGTCCTACAAAACCATTTGCATCTGGCTCCCCTGTTGCTGTTTCAGTAGTTGTTTCCCCTGCATTAACACTATCTGATGTTGTAGCTGTTTGTCCGCCACATCCTACAAGTGCACTACCTACACATACTAAAGATAATAAGATTGCTGTAAATTTCATTTTTTTCATTTCATTCATCCTCTCTTTCTTACCTAATACTTTTCTCTTAAAAGTTTGTTAGATATCTACCGAAGCTGTCTTATATGAAAAATTCGTATTAAATGGTTTAGCTTTTAACTGCCCCAATTGTCATACCAGATACGAAGTATCTTTGTAAAAATGGATATACACAAACAATAGGAATTGTTGTAACAACTGTAATCGCCATCTTAATAGACTCTGGATTTGAAGTTACTTGTTTAATACCTTGTGAATTAATATCTGCCGCTTTTATCCCTGCTGATGCATTATCAATAACTTTCATAAGCTCATATTGAAGTGTTGTTAAAGAATCATTTGAACGACAATATAAATATGTATCAAACCATGAATTCCATTGACCTACAGCAAGGAATAATGCAACTGTTGCAATAACTGGTAAGCATAATGGGAATATGATTTTATAAAAAATTGTAAAATCATTTGCCCCATCTATTTTTGCTGATTCCTGTAATTCATATGGTAAGTTATCTATAAACGATCTTAGTACAATAATGTTAAAACCACTAAGTATCATTGGCCAAATATATACTGAGAAGTGTCCAATTAATCCTAACCCTTTAATAACCATATATTCTGGAATCATACCACCACTTACATACATTGTAATAACAAATAAGATTGTAATTGGTTTTCTAAACATATAATCTTTACGACTAATTGTATAAGCTAACATAGCTGTACAAATAATACCTATTAATGTACCTATAACTGTTCTGGCTACTGAAACCATAAAACCTGTAACAATCTTTGTATTAGATGAAAAGATTTCTTTATAGTTATTGAGTGTAAACTTTCTAGGCCATAAATGAATACCGCCCCTTACAGTATCCGTTGCATCATTAAATGAAATGGCAATTACTTGTACGAAAGGGTAAATTGTAATAATCAGTACAACTGTCATCAGTAATGTAATAATAATATCTGGTATTGTAATTTTCTTTCTAACTGCTACCATCATTTCCCCTCCTTATATTAATTGACCTTCACCGGTTTTCTTAGCTAGACCATTAGCAAACCAAATAAGTACAATACTTACAACTGATTTGAAGATACCAATAGCTGTACCATATGAATAACGCATCATACCAATACCATAATCAAGTACATATTTATCAAGTACTAATGATTTTTCTGCTACGATATTATTGCCTAATAAGTATTGTTTCTCGAAACCAATGTTAACAAGCCCACCAATATTCATAATAAGAAGAATAATGATTGTTCCCCTAATACTTGGAAGTGTAATGTTCCAAATTTGTTGCCATCTATTTGCCCCATCTACTTTTGCTGCCTCATAAAGCTGCATATCAATACCAGTAATAGCTGCTAAATAAATAATTGCATTCCAACCTGTTTCCTTCCATATATCTGAAGCTGTTACAACGCCCCAAAACATATTTGGAATTGCCAAGAAATTAATTGGCGTTTTTAAAATATGTAGGTTCACCAATAATTCATTAACAATACCATTTGGTGATAATAGTTGACCTACAATGTTAGCCACAACTACCCATGAAACGAAGTGAGGTAAATATGAAACAGTTTGTACTATTCTTTTATACTTTACGCCCCTCATCTCATTTAATAAAATTGCAAATGTAATGGAACACATTGTCCCAAATACGATTGCTAAAATACTCATGCCTAATGTATTCGTTAAAGCTTGATAAAACTGTTCTTCTTTGAATAATGCAATAAAATGTTTAAGTCCTACCCATTTAGACCCTAAAATCCCCTTTGCTGGCTTATAATCTTGAAATGCCATAAGCCATCCTACTAATGGTGCATATTTAAATACAATGACCCAAATAACAAAGGGTGCTGACATAGCTATTAAGTACTTCTGATCCTTTAACTTTTGACTAAATGAAGCTTTGTAATACTTTTTGTCCGTATTATTGTTTGTTTTCGCTAAAATATCTATCACTCCCCTCTATGATTTATACAACTTTTCTATAAATATATAGTAGTATAAAAAGAAGGGTAATTATACCTCTAAAAATATAGGTTTTTATACATGGAAATTAGATATTATTGTGCATTTATCTCATAGGTATGACCTGCTAAAGTCTTAATTATTATGCTGTTTCGCTCTGGTATATGAACCTGCCTTGTGCCTTTTTTACAATCTATAACTTCCATCTTAGACTCTGTATAAATTTGAAGTGTCCCTCCATTTTGTGATGTAATCACTGCGCCTGTTAGCTTCCCTTCTTTCCAAGATAAGTCCACCTCATAGCCACCTTTAACACATAATCCCTTAACCTCTCCCTTAGCCCATGCTTTAGGCAGAGCTGGTAAAAATTCTATGCAGGTTGTATCCTTTACTTTCTTACTCATATAATCTTGAATAAGCATTTCTGCAATACCTGCAATGCCACCAAAATTCCCATCAATTTGAAAAGGTGGGTGATTGTCTAATAGATTACTAAGGGTAGATTTCTTAAGTAGTTCCTTCACATTTTCATAGGCAAGTTCACTTTCTTTAAGTCTTGCCCATAAATTAATAATCCACGCTCTACTCCAACCAGTATGCCCCCCACCATATTCAAGTCGTCTCTCTAAAGTGGTCTTAGCTGCCTGTGCCAAAAACGGTGTCTCCCTCACACTAATTTGACTTCCTGGATAAAGGCCAAACAACTGAGAAATATGACGATGTCCTGGCTCTAGTTCCTCATAATCCTCACGCCACTCCATAATCTGACCATACTTACCAATACGAAGTGGTAAGAGCCTACTTTTCATTTCCTTAAACTTTTGAATTTCTTCTGGAGCAATATCTAATAGCTTGCCACCTTCAATAATAGCTGTAAACAGTTCATATAATATTTCATTATCCATTGTTGGGCCTATACAAACTGTGCCGCTTTCCCCTGAAGGTAAGATATATGTATTTTCTGGAGATGTAGATGGTCCTGTTACTAAATGCCCTTCTTCATCTTCCATTAAATAGCCTTTGAAAAAATCTCCTGCTGATTTTAATAAATGATATTTCTCACTTAAGAAAACTTTATCCAAAGTATAAAGATAGTGCTCCCAAATATGCAGACATAACCAAGCAGCTCCCATTGGCCAAATAGTTGCTGGCATCCACATATCCTGTGGCGCCGTATCTCCCCATATATCTGTATTATGGTGGGCTACAAATCCTTCACAACCATACATCTTTCTAGCTGTTTCCTCTCCATGAGGTTTCATTGTTTCCAGAAGCTCAAAAAGTGGCAGATGACATTCTGATAAATTACATTTCTCAGCAGGCCAATAATTCATCTGGGTATTAATATTAATTGTATATTTTGAGTCCCAAGGTGGCTGCCAACTACTATTCCAAAGGCCTTGAAGTGTGGCAGGAAGTCCTCCTTTACGACTACAACTAATTAATAAATAACGTCCAAAGTTAAAGTATAAATTAATAAGACCTATATCCTCTTGATCTTCTTTTAACCGCTCAAGACGTTCACTTATAGAAAGTAATTTAACCTCTTCTTCACTATTTGTCTCGTCTTGCAAATCTAATTGCAATCTATTATAAAGTCTTTGATAATCCAAGATATGACGATTTAATAATGTTTCATAACTTTCTTTAGCCACCTTTTCTAGTTGCATTTCACATACCTTCTTAGGTTCAAATAAAGTATGACCTCATCGGCATCTTTCACGTAAAGCCTACCACCTATACTTTCTAAGGTGCCACCTATGTTTTGAACCTTTAGGCTATAAGCATAATAAATACCACCTTCACCACCACTTAAGCCATATAAGGTCATATAGTCCTTATGGTATACCTTTTCATCTACATACTTCCATCTATCAATATAGGTACTAAGTTCTAGCTTTTGTTCTCCCCTTATTCTAACTACAAATACGTTATCAGGCTTTGAACAAAACATTTCTCTTTCATAGCCATTCCCATCTACTTTATAGCTTATCTTACAAATGGCCTTTTCGATATCTAGTTCCCTTTTATAATCGGTGACTTTCCCATCTTGTTCATAATTTTCGATTATAAAGTCACTAGTACAGAATACTGCCTTTGCCCATCAGGTACAGCAAACATACTCATTGCCATGAGTTTCTCAGCTTCTCTAATCTTTCCTTCCCAAAGCAAACTGCGAATACGTGGCAGATACTCTTTAGCATCTTTATTGTGCCTATCCCTATAACCACCATACCAGAGACTTTCTTCATTAAGCTGAATGAGTTCCCTTCTAGCGCCACCAAACACCATAGCACCTATGGCACCATTTCCCAAAGGTAAGGCTTCATTCCAGTTATCAGCTGCCTCTTTATACCAAAGCTTATGCTCTGACATAGTCCACCCCTCTCCCTATTAGCTAATTTTTTTTATTTTCAAAATACATCTTTAAATATATTACTTTATAAGAGCAGTTGCAATATGATTACAAAAATAGGGTAAGATTGCAAGCCTTCTTAACGCCTTACAACCTTACCCTATATATTTTTAATACGCTTTCATAAATTCTTTAATTGCTGTAATTTCTCCAACTAAACTACCTTGGCATAACTCCATCTTACCACCGCCGCGGCCATTAAACGCTGTATTAAGTGCTTTACTAATAGGTCTTACATCTTCTTTACTACTACCTAAAGCATACTTGATACTACCATCTTGCACTGTGAGCACTAAATAAACCTTCTCACCAAGTTCACCCATAAGTACACATAGCTTTCTAAGTTCATCGCCACTTAATCCCTCTTGATAAATACAAGTTTCACCCTTTGCAATATAATCTTGCGCTCTAAAGATTAAAAGGTCATTGGTTACTGATGCTGCTTTTTGTTTTAAGTTATTTAGTTCTTCTTGTTGTTTTATAAAGGCTTCTAAGATTTTTTCTGTTTTAGTAGAAAGCATATTGCCTATTTCTCTTGTAATCATTAATCTTTGATCATAATCTTCAAGGGCACGTTTCCCACAAAGCAGTGTAAGTCTCATACCACCTCTATGTCTTTCCCAGTTAATGCACTCAATTATGCCAATCTCACCTGCATTTTTTACATGTGTCCCGCAGCATGCACAAGTATCATATTCACCAATTTCTACAAGTCTTACTTTACCAACAAGTTCTATCTTTGAACGGTAAGTTTTGTCCTTCACTTCTTCATTTTCAAATACTGTAGCTTTTACCGGAACATTTCTAAATACAGCTTCATTAGCAATTTGGATGACTTCTTTGATTTGGCCTTCTGTAAGTTCACCATCTACATCCGCTGTCATATAATCACTGCTCAAATGAAAACCTACGTTGTTGTAGCCATATTTAGCATTGATAATCCCTGAGACAATATGCTCACCACTATGTTGTTGCATAAAGTCAAAGCGTCTTGCAAAATCAATCTTTCCCTCTACCTTGCTGCCTACTTCTAAAGCCTTATCTACTACATGATAAATCACTTCATCTTTAATGAATACATGACTCACCTTAGCTTCATTAATGAACCCTTCATCTGCTGGCTGTCCACCACCTTCTGGATAAAAAGCTGTCTCATTAAGTACTACTGTGAAACCTTCTTTATAAGGCTCACAGCTTAAAACTTCTGCTTCAAAGTCTGTTAAATAACTGTTTTCATAATATAACTTCTTAGTCATTAAAATGCCTCCATTACTGCTTATTTAGCTTTTCCTCTTAATCTCTCTATAGCCTGTTTAGTTACTTTTTGTGGCATGCAGCCAATAGTCTGCTCAATTACCTTAGCATGTTTTCCAAATTCTCCATGTTCATCACTGCCTACCGTTTTAAT
>USPX01000107.1 GCA_900556665.1 uncultured Eubacteriales bacterium | reverse complement strand
CACTAATATTACATGTGATTTTTCTTTTTATTAAAATATCTGATCCCTAAATGTATTTCTTTATCTATATTTTTTATTTATATCTCTTTATTTATATCTTTTTATATGTATAACTTATCAATATTTTTATATCTCTATCTTTTTTTATGCCTTAACTAATTCTTTATTTCTTCTAACGCGTGCTTGGAATTTCTCTGAGGCAAAGAGTAATGAAATCCCTATACCTAAAGCAAGTGTAATGATTGCCACTACTGCTTGTCCGCCAAATGCGAAACCTGATGCTTTAAATACTGGTACCACTGAACCAACTACTAATCCTAAGATTGCAAAGAAAGTAAGCTGTTCATTTGTTCTAAGGCAAATATCAATTAATTTTGCCCCACCTAAAAGCCCAATTAATACACCAATTCCTACAAAGAATAAAACAGGAATATTAAATGTAGAGATGGCATTTAATACACTTGTATAAACACCTAATACCACTAAAATAAGTGAACCACTTACTCCTGGTAATATTGTACATGCTGCGGCAATGGCACCACATACTATCAGTTTAATTGCTGTCCCTAATGTAATCGTTGTAATAAGCGTGTCTACTGCTGCCTCATCTTTACTTAAAAAGCTCATACCTACCATAATTGCCATGGCAATGACAAAAGGAATCAGGCTTACTACTTTAAATTCTTTAACAGTGGCACGTTTATAAATCATTGGAACACTACCGATGATTAGTCCCATGAAAAAGAAGTTAACTGGCATTGGATGTGTTTCCAATAAGTAACCGATTAATTTACTAAATAAGATAATGCCAGCTCCTGCACCTAAACCGATTGGTATAAGTAGCATTAAGCTCTTCTTAAACGCTTTTGTGAAATTACTTACAGCACTAATGAGTTCATCATAAATATTGAGGATAACAGCCATTGTTCCACCGCTTACGCCTGGAATAATGTTAGCAATCCCAATAATTGCGCCATAAATCATATTCCAAATAAACTCCATGTGATTTTCGCTCCTTTAATAATATCCTTATAAATATTTTCTATTTACAATTCTCCTTATTATACAATAGTTTCCCTTATTGGGGTAGCTAAATTTTTTTAATGAGAGGAAATTATTCCTTATATTCCTCTTTCCTTTTTATGTTATAATATTAAAATATTGTATTTTTAACGGAGGTTCTTATGAATTTTGTTGCAATCGACTTTGAAACGGCTAACGAAAAACGCAATAGCCCTTGTTCTCTCGGTTTAACCATTGTACAAGATGGCAAAATTGTAGAAGAAAAATATTGGCTGATTCGCCCAAAAGAAATGCGCTTCACACCTATGAATATTATGATTCATGGTATTCGTCCAAATGATGTAATAGATGCGCCTGAATTTGATGAACTTTGGCCAGAGATTTTACCATACCTTGAAAATAATCTTGTAGTAGCTCACAATGCTTCTTTTGATATGAGCGTATTACGTGGCACCTTAAACTTATATGACATACCATTTCCAAACCTTAGATACTGCTGTACTATGGTTATGTCACGCCACTTCTTCTGCTACTTACCAAATGCTAAACTGAATACTGTTGCCAATCACTTAGGCTTTAGCTTCAATCATCACCACGCCTCAGCCGATGCGACAGCCTGCGCCTACGTCTTTTTAGAAATCGCAAAAGAAGTTGGAACCACAGACTTAAGTCTTTTAAGTGACACAGTAGGCTTCAATATTGGAACCCTTTACGAAGGCGGCTACACACCAGCCGGATCACTAGGCATCGGAAAGGTTTCAAAACGCCGCGAACAATTAGAAGAGAAAAAGCCAGAGGTCTTTAATGACACAGATTATTTCAAAGACAAACTTGTAGCCTTTACCGGCCCACTCCAATCAATGGCACGCCACGAAGCCATTGGTATCATTGAAAAATTAGGTGGTGACTACACACCATCGGTGACGCTCAAAACAAATCTTGTCATCACCAATGTCAAAGACCCATTGAATCTAGACCCAGACCAAATGAGCACCAAACTCCACCGCGCCATGACCCTCATCCAAAGAGGCCAAAAAATCGACTTCATGAACGAAGCAGAGTTCCTCAAACTTGTAAAACCTTCTTCGTAATCTAATAAATAATTATTAAGTCTTAAGTCATACATCAAGACTTAAACTTTAAATTTACACATATACTCTAACAAACACATAAAAGGGCTAATGAAATCTTCATATTCATTAGTCCTTTTCATTTTCTATCAATTCACTATAGCAACAATTGCTAGTCACCATCTTATGCACAAAAAACCTGCTAGTACAGCCTCTCTCTACTAACAGCTTTTACTTTCACTTCTTCCCTCTCTAGCAAGTTCTACTCCACCAACAGTTTTTTCCTTCTCTTCTTCGTCTTCCAGCAAGTTGCACCTAAGAGAAGTGGGAGTAGTCGCTGATACTAATCTACCTCTGGAGTAATTTTATGATAGTCTTAATGAAGATAATCAATGCGCTTTTAAGTCGAGTGTCTGAGCGAAGCGAGTTTTCGACTGCCCACTTGATTATCAAATTTAGACTATCACCAATTACGGAAGGTGTAGTTAGTAGCAATGACACTACCGCTAGCTATTTTGTATAACCTACACTATTTATGCAAGTTTACGTTTTCCTTCAGAAGCTTCTGTACCGTTTTCTTTAAATACTACTTTAAGTAAAACTGGTGTAATGATTGTTGTAATAACAACCATGATTACGATTGGTCCGAATTGTACTGTACTTAATAATCCAAGTGCAGCACCTTTACTTGCTACGATAAGTGCAACTTCACCACGTGAAATCATACCTGTACCAATTTGAATTGATTCACGATTTGTGTAACCACATACCTTAGCACCTAATCCACAACCTACAACTTTTGTAACAATCGCCATTGCTAAAAGTACAAATGCGAAAAGAATAATTGATGGTGTCATTTGTGGGAGGTTAACTGTTAAACCAATACTTGCGAAGAATACTGGTGATAAAAGAATATATGACATGATTTCAAAACGTTGTATAATATATCCTTTTTTGTCTGTATTAGAAATAATAAGACCTGCAATGAATGCACCTGTAATATCTGCTACACCGAAGAATTCTTCAGCAATGAATGCAAGTAATAAGCAGAATACGAATGCCACAATAACGAATCTTCTTTTGTTGTGTTCTTCTTCTGTCCAGTTTCTGTAGAATTTATAGAATCCAAATCCAACAATACCTGAGAAGATGAAGAATAATACAATCTTCATAAGTACTAATACGATATCAACTTCACTATCTGCCATACTTGTAATAATTGTTAATGCAACGATTCCTAAAATATCATCTATAATGGCTGCGCCTAAAATTGCATTTCCTGCACGAGTTGAAAGTTTACCCATTTCTTTAAGTGTTTCAACTGTAATACTTACAGATGTTGCTGTTAAAATAACACCAATGAAAATATTTTGTAAATAAATTGGTGTTGTTGCACTTGCTAAATCTCCTTTATTGAAGATTACTGCAACTATGAATCCACCTATTAATGGGAAAAGTACACCTAATAATGCAATAACAAATGCTGCTTTTCCTGATTTTTTCATTTCTTGAATATCTGTCTCTAACCCGGCTGTGAACATGAGTGCAATTACGCCTAATTCTGCTATTTGTTTGATAAATTCTGTTTCTTGCAATACATTAAAAACAGCTGGTCCTAAAAGTAGCCCCGCAAGTAATGCACCTACTACCTGTGGCATATTAAATCTTTTAGTTAAAAGACCAAATAATTTTGTGCTGATTAATATAATTGCTAAATCAAGTAAATAATGATAAGACATTTTTGTCATCTCCTATATAATATTCATGATACGCAAAATTTTTATCTTTTTTGCGTTTACATAAGCCTCATTTAGTATAATAATAGAATTACTATAAGTAAAATGAATTATTTTGATTGTATCAATTAAATTCTTTAATACTATTTTAGAAGGGAGTCGAAAATGCTAGATGAATTAAAAACTTTTATGGCTGTTGTAGAAGCCAAAAATTTCACCAAGGCAGCTGAAAAAGTTAATCTTTCACAGCCCAGTGTCAGTGTACATATTAAAAATCTAGAAGCTTATTTTGGCACGCAACTTATTACACGTTGTACAAAACAAAAAAAATTGTTAATTACGGATAGTGGGAAACTTTTATATCGCCGTAGCAAAGAGCTTATTTCTTTACTTGAAATGACTGAAGAAGAACTTAAAAGTCTTTCAAATAGTCCTAAAGGACATTTACGTATAGGAGCAAGTCTCACCATTGGGGAATGTTTGCTACCTCACTTTTTAGGTGAGTTTTGTGCCAAGTATCCAGACATTGAAATTGAAGTCATTATAGGCAATACCACTGAAATTACGAGTATGGTCAAGGCTTTTAAAGTAGACCTTGCCTTTATTGAGGGGAATATTCATTCAGATAGGCTATTGCAGCATTATGTTTTAGAGGACCCTCTTGTCCTTATCGCGCCAAAATCTAGTGCTTTGCCTAAGCATATTGTAGACTTTAGCTTACTTCAAAATCAGAGATGGATTACAAGTGAATATGGTTCTGGGCTTCGAGAAGCGCTAGATTACTTCTTAACTAGTCACCACATTGTGCCAAGATCTAAAATGGTCTTTAATAGTAATCTGGCCTTGCTTCAAGCTGTGAAAAATAATCTGGGGATTGCCTTAATTTCTACCCATGTTTTACTCACCCAAAATATCTCTGAATCTAATTTAAAAGTGATTGTATTAGGTGGTAATGTGCACTCTACTTTCTCCTATGTCCTTCCAAAAGAGGTGCGACCTTCTAAGCCGACCTGCATTTTCCTAGACGAATTCAAGCCATACATGGAAAAGATATACGCGAAAATAGATAGTATTTATTCACAAAAAAGTACTTATATAATTAAATAATAATGTAAAAATAGGATACTCTAAAAAGATATCCTATTTTTATTTTTGTCTATTTATATTCTCTCAATTCCTTACTTATTTTATACCATTTAACAAGTATTCAAATTTTTCTCCCATTAATAAAGAAGAAACTCATCACACATTCATTAATGCATCAAATTATTTTCTAACTAAAGTAATGCAATGACTTCATCTAAAGAAGCTAAAATATAATTTGCATTCCCTTTCATTTCTTCATCTGGTATTACTAAATCCGGAATACATACAGTGAGCATACCACCTTTTTTACCAGCTTCAAGCCCTAGTCTAGAGTCTTCTAAAACTAAAGTACGTGCTGGATTTGCACCAAGTCTAGTAGCCACCTTTACGAAGATTTCTGGATTAGGTTTAGATTCCACGACTTCATCACCACAAATAATATCATCAAAGCGTTCTTTAATTCCTGCCATCTCTAAATAATTAAGGGCCTTTTCCCTTTGACTTGATGTGGCTACTGCCTTTTTTATCCCTTTAGCTTCTAGGGCTTCTAAAAGTTCTAAAAGACCTTTTTTGATTTGAATCCCTTCACTTCTAACCATTTCATTTGATAAATCACGTTTCATTTGTTCAATTGCTTTATACGGTAATTTAGCACCAAAAATTTCTTTTAAAGTCTTTTCAATATAACGGCTATTTCTCGCTACAATTTGTGTATAGATTTCCCATGTCATTTCATAACCATGTGATTTTGAAGCTTCTTGCCAAGCCTTATAATAAATACGTTCTGTATCAAAGATTAAGCCATCCATATCAAAAATTACTAGTTCTATATTTGCCATATTTTTCTCCTTTTTCCTATCTTCCGCATTATTATTATGCTTATTGACAGTTTATTGCTTTCAAGCTACTATGAGTATAACATATTTAACTAGTGGAGGCATATTCATGAAAAGAGCTGATTATATTTCGTGGGATGATTATTTTATGGGAATTGCCCTTTTAGCTGCTAAGCGTAGTAAAGACCCTAGTACACAAGTTGGGGCATGTATTGTGAGTGGAGAAAACTCTGAGAATCATAATACGATTTTAAGTGTAGGTTACAATGGTTTGCCTATCGGATGTTCTGATGATCTCTTTCCATGGGAGCGTGAAGGCAACCTTCTAGATACAAAATATCCTTTTGTTGTACATGCTGAATTAAATGCTATTTTAAATGCCCGTGGTAAATCACTTTCTGGTGCTAAAATTTATGTGGCACTTTTCCCATGTAATGAATGCTGTAAAGCAATTATTCAGTCTGGTATTCGTGAAGTTATTTACCTTTCTGATAAATATAGTGAAACAGATGCGGTTAAAGCTTCTAAAAAAATGTTTAGTGCCGCTGGGGTGAAGCTGACTCAACTTAAGACGGACACAAAACAAATTACTTTATCTTTTAATATAGAAGATATTTAAATAAAATTCCCTAAGTCTATATAAAATAGATTTGGGGGATTTTATTTTAAATAAAAACTTCCTTTTTATCTTAATCTTGTTATAATAAAGAAAATGTTTTAATCATAATTCAAATTATTAAGGAGGAGTTTAATGACAGGACTACTTATTAAGTTCTTTATTAAAAATCATACAGAAACTAAACTGCCTAGTGTACGTGAAGCCTATGGACGTCTTGGAAGCATTGTAGGTATACTCGCCAATCTCATTTTATGTACAACAAAAATAGGGGTAGGGTTCTTATTTAATAGTATTTCCATTTTAGCAGATGGTTTCAATAACTTATCTGATGCTGGCTCTTCTATCGTTACCTTAGTAGGCTTTAAACTTTCAAGTAAACCAGCTGATGAGGATCATCCCTTTGGTCATGCCCGCATTGAGTATATCTCTGGACTTATTATTTCATTTATCATCTTCCTCTTAGGGTTTGAGCTGATCAAATCTTCAGCCCATAAGATTTTACATCCTGAGCCACTGGTAGTCACAAGCCCTATGATTTTTGTATTAGTTTTTTCTATCGTCTTAAAATTATGGCTTAGTTACTTTAATCATAAACTGGGAAAAATCATTAATTCTTCTACACTAGAAGCTACAGCTGTAGATAGTCGAAATGACGTTGTAGCTACATTAGCCATCTTAATTGCCATTATCATTGCACATTTTACAAATCTGCAACTAGATGG
>USPX01000106.1 GCA_900556665.1 uncultured Eubacteriales bacterium | reverse complement strand
ACACCTACTACTGATACTAATGATACTATTAAAATAAATATTATTAAAATAATAAATGATTTTAGTGAATAAGTTTTAGAGCTAAACGGTTTATTATTAATGGGTATACTAGTTATAATAAGTGCATAAATACTTAAAATTGAAGGTAGTTATTAAACAAGATGAGAGAGGAAAAATTTAATGAAAGAAATGCCAAAGATTAAGGATTATTATAATGTAATTGCAGCACTTCCTTTAAAGAAGACTTATACAAAAGAGGAGCTTATTGTGCCGGAGTTTTGTATAGAGAAAGAAGGGAATATTGCGATTTATTATAATACCCATAATGAATATATGAATCCTAATGGAAAGGTATTTATCGTAGGGATTACGCCTGGCTTTGCACAGATGAATACTTCCATTGTGGCAGCTAGAAAGTGTATAGCAGAAGGTGTGCCAGTAGAAGAAATCCCTTATATTTGCAAGAAGGAAGCTAGATTCAGTGGGGCCTTAAGAAAGAACATTATAGAGATGTTGGATGAACTCAAGTTGCAAGAAGCTTTAAACATTGCATCTACTGCAGAGCTTTTTGGGGAGAGAGATGAGTTATTGCATACTACATCCATGTTGCCTTTTGCCACATTTGTAAAAGGTAAGAATTATACAGGGCATACACCGGATTTAATGAAAAATGAATTATTAATGAGTTATGTAAGAGACTTCTTTTATCCTCAAGTATCTTTATTAAAAGACGCATTTATTGTACCACTTGGGAGATGTGTGGAAAATGTGGTGCTAGAACTTATTAAAGAAGGGAGGTTAAAAGAGTCTCAATGTTTATTAGGTTTCCCACATCCTTCTGGGGCAAATGTCAATCGTAAGAAACAGTTTGAAGAAGAAAAGCAGCAGATGCAGCAGAAATTACAAAGTTTTTTAGCTAAACCTAAGGGCAATAAATGCCACTATAAGGATTGTGACGATAATAGGAATAACCACTGATGTGATGAAAATATCTTTATAACTTTCCTTATGTGTTAAACCACAAATCGCCAAGGTTGTAATCACAGCACCATTATGTGGGAGTGTATCTAAACCGCCAGATGCTAAGGACGCAATACGATGCAGAATTTCTGGTGAAAGCCCTATATGGTTGGCTAAACTTAAGTAAGTTGGTGCTAAAGCATCTAATGTAATGCCAATTCCTCCAGAAGCTGAGGCTGTAATCCCACATATAATATTTACAGAAAGTGCTTCTGAAATAATTGGATTGGAAGACAGATTTAATATAGCTGATTGCAATAGTGTAAAGACAGCTAATGATTTAATAATACTGCCATAACCTACAATGGCACTAGAGCTCATAAGGGGTAAGAAGGAATTAGTGATGCCTTCTGACAAGAGATCCCTTAAGTTACGAAGCTTCTTAAACTGGGTGACTAATATAAACAAAATGCCTAAGACGATGGCAATAATAACGCTCCAAGTTCCAGAGACATTAGTAAGGCTTAGCCCATAGTCAGTAAGATAAGTGCCATCTACATTAGGATAGTAAATCTTTGAGAGATACAGATTAACGATGAAAATAATTAAAATCGGCATAATGGCTAATAAAACAGGGGGTAAGTCTTTTGGATCAGTTGCTATAGGCATTTGATCCGTAGGGAAATTACCATAGCCTTCTCCTAAGCGTTGTGCTTTGCGCGCGCTTATGTTTAGCCAAAGCATACCTAAGCTCAACATGAGAATACTTGCTATAACACCAATAAGTGGTGCGGCAAAGGCATCTGTGCCAAAGTAGCTCATAGGAATAACATTTTGTATTTGAGGAGAGCCAGGTAGAGCTGTCATGGTGAAGGTAAAGGCACCTAAGGCGATACTTCCAGGAATTAAGCGTTTTGGAAGATTAGCTTCTTTATAAAGTAGATTTGCAATAGGATAAAGTATAAAGGCTACAACAAATAAGGAAACACCCCCATAAGTTAAAAAGGCACCTGAAAGGACCACAGCTAATATAGCATGAGTAGATCCTATTTTTTTTGTAATAAAATGAGCAATACTATTTCCAAAGTTAGCAGCATCCATTAGCTTAGCGAAGATGGCACCTGTTAAAAATAGTGGAAAATAGCTTTTAACAAAGCCCGCAAAGCCACTCATATAAATTTCAGTATAATTTACCATGAGATGACTATCCACGCCATGAATCATTAAAATGGTTGCAAGCCCTAAAAGAGGTGCTGTAATAATTGTTGAGTATCCCTTATAGGCTAGAAATATAATAAGTCCTAAGGACAAAAATAAGGCAATAAAGTCAGTCATAAGAATATCCTTTCAATTTAAATATATGTTTACGATATAAATATCGGTAAGAAAGCTATGTTTTAATAATAATTATTAAATATGGCTTTTTTAGTATAAAATATAATGAATATGATTTATAGGTAGTTTGCACATAAATGTTAAAAAAATAATTTAAGGCTGAAAAATAAATGAAAGACAAGATTAAGAAAAGTGGACAGGAAAAAGGGCTTATGCTACCATGTAGTGGAAGTAAGAGAGATGAGCGTATAAGCCTTGAGGAGGAATAAAATGATTGCAAATTATCATACACATACGAGATGGTGTAACCATGCCGTAGGAGAAATAGAGGATTATATTAAGGCGGCTATTGAAGCAGGGCTTAAAGAAATAGCAATTACAGATCATGTGCCACATAGTGAAAATGATGACCTAGCTAGAATGAAATGGGAAGAGTTTGCAGCGTATAATAAAGAATTAGATGAGAAAATCGAGAAGTATAAAAATCAAATTCGTGTTATTAAAGGGTTTGAATGTGAATATTATAAAGAAAAATTAGAGACTTATAAAATGTTTCGAGAAGAATATGGCTATGAAATTTTAATATTAGGTCAACACTGGTGTGATCATAAACGTATTGATAGCTTTGCTAAAAAAGAAGATGAAAAACCTTTATATATTTATGCAAATGAAGTATGCGAAGGTTTAGAAACAGGTGTATTTACTTTTTTAGCACATCCAGATTTAATTCTTGAAAAATATAATGATGGCAAATGGGATATCCACTGCGAAAATGTAATGCGTCAAATCTTTAGTACATGTGAACGTTTAAATATCCCAGTTGAAATTAATGTGAATGGATTACGTGGTGGGAGAAGATATCCAGATACGCAGGCCCTTAAATTATCTAAAGAATATAAGTTGACTTATTTAATTAATTCAGATGCGCATGATCCTAGATTTTTAAGTGATGAAGCAATTGAAAAAACAGAAGCATTAGCACAGTCTTTAAATATACAAGTAACACCTATATTAGAAAAGTTTTAATTACGAATTAATAAAGGAGTACGCACATGAAAATAATAGCATATGACTTTGATAAGACAGTTTATGATGGAGATAGTTCTATTAATTTCTATAAATACTGTTTAAAAAGAAAACCAAGTATATTAAAATACATACCTATTCAGCTTTATGCAACAATTATGCATTATGGTTTAAAAAAATGGCCTAAAGTAAAAATGAAAGAAAAGTATTTTATGTTCTTCAGGGATATACCTAATATAGAGGAATGGGTAAATGATTTTTGGCAAATCAATCATCAAAAGTTAAAGGGCTGGTATATGATAAAAGATCATAGCAAAGATGTGATTATATCTGCTTCACCAGAATTTTTACTAAAGCCTATTTGCAAAGAAATTGGTGTAAAAGTATTGATAGGTTCAAAGGTAGATCCTAAGACAGGAAAATTTGAAGGTGATAACTGTTATGGAGAAGAAAAGGTTGTACGTCTTAATAAGCATATGAAAGATTATGAGATGAAAGAATTTTATTCAGATTCTTTATCAGATACACCTTTAGCGCTTTTAGCAGAAAGAAGCTATATTGTAATTGGAGATAGACTTGTAGATTGGCAGGAATATGTAGCAAAACATAAATAAGAATATATGACAATATAAAAGGGGATATCTCTAAAAACGAGGGTATCTCCTTTTATATTTTATAAAAATTAAGGATAAAAAGACAAAGTTTGATAAAAGAGGCGAAAAATAATATAATTGAGTGAAGAAAATGGAGAGGGAGATAAAAGAAGGTGATAAAATGCTATCAGTCATGATATGTGATGATGAGGAGATTTATGTAAAAAAATTGTCAGAGATGATAAAGGAGGAGATAGAGGCGTTAGATATAGCGTATGATATAGAGGGATGTACATCGCCAGAAAAGTTGATTTCAGGGTATAGTAATAGAGAAGAAAGTATCGACTTATTATTTTTAGACATTGATATGCCGGGGATGGATGGGATAGCTGCTGCTGAAGCTATAAGGCAGATGGACGAAGAGGTCACTATTGTGCTTATAACATCCATGGAAGATCGCGTATATGATGCTTTTGGCTATAATATTTATAAGTTTATTCGTAAAGGTTTAGCGAAGGAAGAACAAAAGCGATTAATTAAACAATGTATTAAACATGCTGAGAGTAAGAAAAATACATATTTATTTAATACAGGGCAAGAAGTACTTAAACTTAGAGAAAATGAGATTATATATTTTGAAATAGAACTACGTAAGTTTTATATGCAAACAACTAAGGGACGTTATCGTATTATGGTGACACGCTTTGAGGATATATTAGAAATCTTAAAGAATAATAGTAATTTTGCTATGCCAAATCGTTCAACACTTATTAATATGCGTTACGTACGAACTATTACAAAGGATTTGAAGATTTTGGCGGAGTTTAGTGGAAAACAGGAAACTATTTTAATAAGTAGAAATAAAAAGAAAGCATTTTATAGCAAGTTTGTAGCATACATCAAGTAGGAGAGTAGAAATGTATAACATCATGGAGATTTTATTTTGTATAATGGATACATTGTTTTTGGATCAATTTATACAATTTATATTAGATTATAAGTATAAAGATAGGAAAATATATAAATATTTGGGGCTTATATTACTGGCAATGGCCATTCATATCGTAACTGGTTTTAAGGCTTTTAGTGGGCATACAACGTTAGTTAGTTTGAGTTTAATGTGTCTTTATACAATAGTAATGTATAATGGACAGATTAAAAATAAAATTATTGTAGCGACAGTATTTGAGATATGTTTGGGATTATGTACAATTACAGGCTTAAACCTTATGGCCTATCTTGCAGGGAAAGAGATTAGTGAGTTATTAGCTTATGGTCAGCCTAGGCGTATTGTAGTTGTATTAATGGTTAAGATATTGATTTTAAGTTTATTAATGGTTGCTAAACGAATCCTAAATTTAGAAAAAATAGAAATGCCAAAAGGATATAGGGATACTGCACTGCTTACATTTATTGCCTCTTTTATAACAGTGATTATTATGTTTAAATTGAGTGTTTATAATACAGATTTAGTTGTGCATAGATATATTATTTTATTAGCGGTTATATTCTTTTCATTTAACATAGTGATTTATGCTTTGTTTAGAAAGATTATTGTGAGTGTGCAAGAAAATGCTAAGACAAAGTTGATTTTACATAATCAAGGAGTTATACAAGAGCATATTATAGAACTTAATAAGAGTCATAAAGAGATTAGAAGAATTAAGCATGATGTATTAAATCATTATGGCATACTAGAATATATGATTACAAATAATGGCCAAGATGAATGTCTTAAATATATTAGAGAGCTAAGAGAGCAGGCAGAAACTGTACCAATGTATTACAATACAGGGAATATGATAGGTGATGCAGTTATTAACCAGAAGGTTTATTCCACAAGAGAAGAAAATATAAAGTATGATTTAAGAATTAAGTTTCCACAACATATGTGTATAGAGGAAGTAGATTTAGGCACATTGCTTGTTAATTTATTAGATAATGCTATAGAGGCTGTACGTGAAGTAGAGGAGAAGGAAAGAAGGATTAAGATTAATATTCACCCATATCATAACAAGCTGCTTATTAATATACGTAATTCTGTAGCATATAATCCAATTCAAAATAATAAATTGGTGCAACGTAAAAAACCTAATAAACATGAACATGGTTATGGGCTTGTAAATGTAAAATATGTAGTTGATAAATATGATGGGTTTATGGAATATAGTTGTGAGGATAATGAGTTTGAAATTAATGTTTTAATAGATTATGAGGAAAATTTAATGTTAGAAGGAGAAATTTAACCATTTAAACAGAAAACTTGACCATTTAAACAGAAAAACAAAAAATAAAAAGATAGTATGCTAGAATGAGTTTAAAGGAGTTGAAGAAAATAAACCGAGTAATTAATAAGTTAGTTTTAACATTACAAACAAATCATATTATTTTAGAAGAAGAACACGATATTTATTGCTATGGTTTAGAAATACTGATGAGTAATTTGATTTTACTAACAACTATTTTAATGGTAGGAATAGTAACTAATCGTAGTCAGTATACAGTCATCTTTTTATTAATATTTATAGGGATGCGCCGCGTAATGGGAGGGTATCATGCCAGTAAAAGGTGGCAGTGTTTTGTCATGACCCATACGCTACATGGACTAATAATTGGGCTTACAATGATTGATTGTACAGAGATGATGAATGACTTAGTTTTTATATGTACAATTTTTACAGTAAGCATTGTATATATAGCAGCACCTATAGAAAATAAAAATAATCCTAAGACTCCAAAAGAATTACTTAGAAATAAGAAAGTAAGTAGAATAGTAGTTAGTATACTTGCGATTAGTACATTAGCAGGGTTTTATGGAGGCAATAGCAACTATAAAATACTATGGTCAACAGTAGCAGTTAGTATGAGCATAGTAGGCATACTCATCTTGGTGCCTTACATAAAGGAGTAGTAAATGAAAAGAAGTATTTTAATTATTTTAGAAAAGATATCAGTTCTTAAGTAATTTACAGTGTTTTTTATATAGGTAGACATTACAAGTCCATCTAAGTACTCTGTTAAAAACATGATTATAATAAGTGAAATACTTAATATAGTAATAAGTTTAAACTTCTCTGTTTGACCGCTTGCAAATATATCTACAATGAATCCCATAAGAAAATCAAAGCAAATACTAGCTAAGGCAACTAAAGTAATAGTTATTATTCTGGCGAAAAATTGAAACTTATATTTTAACGTATATTGCCATAATTTCTTCATATATCCTCCTTAAATTGTAAAATTGAAAAATATATATTATATATAATAAGA
>USPX01000105.1 GCA_900556665.1 uncultured Eubacteriales bacterium | reverse complement strand
CACTTTCAGCTATCAAATATGCTAAAGTTAAAGTTGTTAGAGATGAAACAGGTCTTGCTACAGATTACGAAATCGAAGGTGAATACCCAGCTTACGGTAACAACGATGATCGCGTAGACCAAATCGCTGTTGAACTTGTTCAAAACTTCATGAACAAAATTAGAAAACACCATACATACAGAAACTCTATCCCAACAACATCTATCTTAACTATTACATCAAACGTTGTATATGGTAAGAAAACAGGTAACACACCTGATGGACGTAAAGCAGGTCAACCACTTGCTCCAGGTGCTAACCCAATGCACGGTAGAGACGTAAACGGTGCTCTTGCATCACTTTCTTCTGTAGCTAAACTTCCATACAGAGATTCATTAGATGGTATTTCTAATACATTCTCTATCATTCCAAGTGCTCTTGGTAAAACAGAAGAAGAACAAGTTAATAACTTAACAGGTCTTCTTGATGGATACTTCGTACAAGATCCTCACCATGTAAATGTTAACGTTCTTCAACGTGAAACATTACTTGATGCTATGGATCATCCAGAAAAATATCCACAACTTACAATCCGTGTATCTGGATACGCTGTTCGTTTCATCCGTTTAACAAGAGAACAACAAATGGATGTTATCAACAGAACATTCCATAATCACTTCTAATAATTGATTACTAAATAATAAAAATTATTAAATAAAATTTATTTTAAAGAGGATGTTTGCATCCTCTTTATTAATTGTTTATAATAAAAAAAGAGGATTACTCTTAATCTTTCATAAGAAAATAAACCAACTTATTACATACTAATATTTTTTAGTACGTAGAAATCATAAAATTATTTAGGAGGTATGAACATGAAAGGCAGAATACATTCGATTGAAACTTGCGGTGCTGTAGACGGTCCAGGCCTTCGCTATATTGTTTTCACACAAGGTTGTCCATTAAGATGTAAATATTGTCATAATCCAGATACTTGGAAATTACATGACGGAAAAGAAACTACTACTGAAGAACTCATTACTGATATCGTTAAATATAAACCATTTATGAATGCTTCTAATGGTGGGGTTACTATCAGTGGTGGTGAACCATTTATGCAAGCTGATTTTGTAAGAGACTTATTCATCAAATGTAAAGAGGAAGGTCTACATACTACAATTGACAGTTCTGGTCATGTAGCCCTAGATAAGGCTGATCCTGTACTTGATTATACAGATTTAGTGCTTTTAGATATTAAATGTTACAATGAAGAGAAGTTCAAAAACTTAACAGGCGTTGATTTAGAACCAACTCTTGCATTCGCTAAACATTTAGAAGAACGTAATATACCTATCTGGGTACGTTACGTATATGTACCAGATCTTACAGATGATGAAGAAGATATCGAAAATCTTGCTAAGTTTTTAACTACACTTAAAAATGTAGAACGTATTGATATTTTACCATTCCACAAAATGGGTGAATACAAATGGGAACAACTTGGCTATGTATATGATTTACATGATACTATAGAACCATCTATCGAAGCTACAAATGCAGCAAAAGCAATTTTTGAAAAATATAATTTACCTGTTGTAGGTTAATACCTTCTAAAGGATTTTTATTAAATACATTTTATAAGAGAGCACTAACACCTATTGTTACTGCTCTCTTATTTTATCCCAAAATAAAAAGCCTCATACGGGGCTTTTATAAGGTATATATTGGGTATTTTTATTACATTTCTTTAGCAGGCTGTGAGTCTACTGTTTTTTTTCCTTTAAAAAATCTATTTAAAAATGATTGTTTCTCTACTTTTTCGCTCTCTTTAGATTCGCCTAATTCTTTGCGCATTTTTTGTACTTCACGCATTGTTTCATCTAACTTACGATAGTATTCTTCATTTTTAGCATCTTGCCTTTCTTGATACATGTTCATCTTTTCGCTTACTTCTTGTTTGATTTCTACACGCATTTCATTTTTAATACTTTCTACTGAAGCCTTGTTACCTTCTATAACAGCTTGTGTAATCATCCCCATAAATGCTTTTACCTTTTCATTATTAGGATCATCAATATCAATCGTTGTCACACTCTTAGCTTTAGGCGTAGTTGGGGCTAATTGTGTGCTACTTAACTGTTCATAGCTCTCTTTTACTTCCTTATTTGTGTCATGCATAATACCTTCTATAGCTTTTAATTGTAACCCCTGTTCTCTCATCTCTAGTATCTTTCTAAACATCTCTACATCATCTAAAGTATACACTCTATGTCCTTTTGCATTTCTTTTAATGTTTAAATTAAGTTCCTTCTCATAAAACCTAAGTACGTAAGCTTCTGTTTCTAACATTTCGGCTACATCTTTTACTGTGAGAAAGTCTTTTTCTTGTAACATATTCGCTCCCCCATTCTTTTGTACATATATGATTATTATACCATATTTTTACAATAATACAACATTTTAAGAATATTTTATTCATTTCAAAGGCTACTATAAAAAATTTGCATCATAGCACTTCACTTTCTCACAAGAAAGTCTTTCTCTCCACATTATTATGTGATTTCTTTCATAGAAAAAGGAGTATTCTGCACTGTGCAAAATACTCCCTCTTCTTTATATCCTTATAAATTTCTTACATTTTTACATTATTTTTTGATGTACGTTTTGTAAACTTTAAAATAGCTTCAACAATAATCCATATAGCTAATGCAAATAATATAACTGCTATTACACCTAAGATATAGTTAGGTTCCCCACCAAATACGTATTGTTTGATTAAAAGTATTAAAGCTGCTACAGTTACTGCAAACATAAATACCATAGGAATTGCTGTCATAATTGATTTACGGTTTGTATTAGCAAGCCAGCTTGTAATAGCTAATAATGCAAGTGCACCAAGAAGTTGGTTAGCTGCACCAAATACTGGCCAAATCTTTGTATAACCATAACCAAGAATAATCGTAGATAGACCTACTGTAATGACTGTAGCTGTGACGGGATTTGCAAATACCTTTTTAACAGGTTCACTGGCTTCATCAAACATCTCTTGAAAGATATAACGACCAATTCTAGTAGCTGTATCTAAGCTTGTAAGTGCAAATGCTGAGAAGGCTAATGTAACGAATACCTTACCAATTTCTACTGAAAGTCCAAATTTACTCATAAACTCAGAAAGACCTGCTGCAAATATAGCTGTTGGTGTGCCTTCTGCTTTTGCTACATAACATACTGTAATAAGAGCAATAACAGCTACAATACCTTCTATAAGCATAGAACCATATCCAATGAGTCTAGCATCTTTTTCACTCTTAATTTGTTTAGCAGTTGTTCCTGAACTAACAAGTGAGTGGAAACCTGAAATAGCACCACAAGCAACTGTTACAAATAAGAATGGGAATAATGTTTGTCCCCCTACTTCAAATCCAGCATAAGCAGGTGCCACGATAGTTGGTCTATAAAGTAAAAGCCCTATAATACCACCTGCAAGCATTGCATAAAGTAAGAATGAACATAGATAATCTCTAGGCTGTAATAAAATCCATACTGGTAAAATAGACGCAACAGCGATGTAAATCATTAAGATAACATTCCATGTATTTTGTGAAAGTTTTAAGATAGGGAATTTATAGCCTACAAAAATACAAAGAAATAATAATGCTACGCCTATAATTGTTGCGATACCTAAGTTAGCATGCTTACGATATACAAAGAATCCAAATAATACTGCTAAAATAATGAATAAAACTGAAGCTGTACCTGCTTGTGCACCAGTAAGTTTTTCTGGAGCTGTAGCATCAAATGCAAATGTTGAAGCACAAATACTGGTAAAGGCTGCTACAACTAATATAAGTGTTGCATAAGCAAAAAAGTTAAATACTATTTTACCTCTACGTCCTATATTAATTCTAATAATCTCACCAATACTTTTACCCTCATGTCTAATAGATGCAAATAATGCACCAAAGTCATGTACACCACCAATAAATACAGATCCAAACAAAATCCATAAATAAACTGGAAGCCATCCAAAAATAGAGGCTAAAATTGGTCCTGTAATAGGTCCTGCACCTGCAATAGATGAAAAGTGATGCCCTAATAATACTTTTGCATCAGTTGGTACATAGTCTACATTATCGAATTTAGTTTCTGATGGTGTTTTCCTTTTTGGATCAAGTCCCCATTTCTTAACAAGCCATCCACCATATCCAACATAGGCTCCTAAAAATACTATTACTGCAATAAAAAGTAATACTAAAGAATTCATTGAATTCTCCCCCCTTTATTTTTTATAAAAAGGCATATACGCCTTCTTAACACGTTTACCATCCCTATTAGTAAACACCTTACCAGTAGGGAGTTCTACTACTACTAATCTTACTTCACAAAAGCCTTTAAAATAAAATCCAAATATCTTTTCATATCTATATTTCTTTATAGTCCCTATATCACACTGCATATTATCACTACATACTAAAACAAAATTCAAATATGTACTCTTATGATATTTATTTAAGCTTACTAATTTTTTAGGTAATTCGCTTAAATAAGCCAAATACTCTTCTAACTCCTTTTGCTCTAAGTGATTTACACATTTAATCATTGTATGCTCATTAGTTTCAAACTTATCAATAATATCCTTCTTGCTTAAAAAAGTTCTCCCCAGTATCATATGATACTTTCCATAAAGGTCAAAGGTTTCATTTTCAAGCATTTTATCTTTTTCTATTTCAAAATAACTCCTAAGCCTTGCTTCCATTAATTCTAGATATTTTTCCTTGTCTACATTCACCATGAACTCTCTCCTAAACATCTACTTTATTAATTAATTTTATCAAATTTTTAGGTTAAAATAAATAGTTTCAGAATAGTTATGATAATTTCTTAAACTTATTTTAGTACATAAACATTTAACTTAAATAAATTTTTGATATGTAATAAGATCAAGCCATCTTTCGAACTTATATCCTACACGTTTAAATTCACCACACACTGCATAACCGTTTCGTTCAAACAATGTACGACTTCCTATGTTTTCTCCACATACTAAGGCTAATAGGGTATTAATTTCTTTCTCTGACTGCCTAGCACGCTCTTCTATAAACTTTAAAGCCTGCCTTCCTATTCCTCTTCCTTCGTAGCCATGCTTTAAATAAAGAGTTACCTCTGCACTATGTCCAAAAGCCTCTCTTGGCTTAAACTGCGTTAATACCACGTAGCCACATATTTCATCGTCTTGCTTTATTAAATAACTTTCATATTTAGGATTTTCAAATATTACAAGCTGTCTCATTTCTTCATAGCTTACTTCATTGATATGAAAAGTCACTGTAGAATTTTTAATGTAGTATGAATAAATCTCTCTTACAATATCAATATGCTCTTCTTTAATTGGTTCAAATTTTAGTGCTACTAATTGTTTCATATTCTATCTATATCCTCTCAACTATTTTGTATTATAAAAGGCGACCGTAGCATCCTAAGATGCCACGGTCGCCTTCATAATCTGTTTTATACTAATGCTGCATATTTGCAAACTTGGTGTATTGTCCAAGCCATACAAGTTCTACTGTTCCCGTAGGACCATTTCTTTGTTTGGCAATAATAACTTCACCAACGTTTTTCTTATCTGTATCTGGATGATAATATTCATCACGATATAAGAACATAACAACGTCGGCATCCTGTTCAATAGCTCCAGATTCCCTTAAATCCGAAAGCATTGGTCTATGGTCTGTTCTTGTTTCACATGCACGAGAAAGCTGTGATAAGGCAATTACAGGAGCATTCATCTCCCTTGCAAGCGCCTTTAATGAACGTGAGATATCTGAGATTTCTTGTTGTCTAGAATCTCCTTTTCCACTACCACTCATAAGCTGTAAGTAGTCAATCATGATAAGGTCTAATCCCTTTTCCATTTTAAGCCTTCTACATTTTGCACGCATTTCCATAACATTAATACCGGCTGTATCATCAATAAAAATTCTAGAGTCTGCAATATTAGGAATACTTCTAGCAAGACGATCCCAATCCTCTTTCTCTAGCATCCCTGTACGTGCCTTCTGTGAATCAACCATAGCCTCTGCACAAAGCATACGGCTCACTAATTGATCCTTTGACATTTCCAGACTGAATACAGCAACACTTTGCTTATTCTTAATACCTGCTGTTTGAATAATATTAAGCGCAAAGGCTGTTTTACCCATAGAAGGTCTGGCTGCTACCAAGACTAAGTCGGATGGTTGAAGTCCTGCAGTACGCTGATCTAAGTCAATAAATCCTGTTTCAATCCCTGTAATACCACCTTTACTTTGATGGGCTTCTTCAATCTTATCAATTGAAGTGATAACAATCTCATCAATACCAGTGAAGTCCTCTGTACTCTTATTTTGAAGAATATCAAAAATTTGTTTTTCTGCAAAACTCATGATGCTATCAATAGGCTCTTCTCCTTCATAGCTCTTTGCAGCAATTTCATTACTGGCTTTAATTAGTCTTCTTAGGGTTGCCTTCTCTTCTACAATCTTTGCATACTGTTTAATATGGGCTGATGTAGGTACGCTACTAGCAAGTTCAGCTATATAAGCTAAACCACCTACTTGCTCTAATACGCCCTTTTGAACTAATTTATCTTGGATAGTAATAAGGTCTATAGGATTTCCGCTTGTGTATAGCTCAATAATAGCTGCATAAATTTGCTCATGATCAGGTCTATAAAAGTCTTCAGGTCGTAATATTTCACTAGCAACAATAACAGCTTCATGATCTAAAATCATGGAACCTAAAACAGACTGTTCCGCCTCCAAACTATGTGGCGGAATTCTCATATTAGGTACTTGCTCCATAGCCTATTCCTCTTCTTTTGTATTATATTTGATATAATATATTATCGTCTTATATAGTCATTAATTATGCTTCTACAACGTAAACACTTACTGTTGCAGTTACTTGTGGATGTAATTTGATTGTTACTTTTAATCCACCTAATCCTTTAATAGGATCTTTTAATTGGATTTTCTTTTTATCTACAGCTACACCTAAATCTTTTTTGATTACTTCTGCAATTTCTTTTGATGTAACAGAACCAAATACTTTTCCACCTTCACCAGTTTTTACTGGAATTTTAATTTCTTTTTCATTAAGTTTTTCAGCAACTGCTTTAGCTTCATCTAACTCATGTTGTTTACGTTTAGCTTCTGCATTTTGCTCTAATTT
>USPX01000104.1 GCA_900556665.1 uncultured Eubacteriales bacterium | reverse complement strand
ACCATAAAGGTGTTCAATGTGGCTGTGAACACCACCATCTGATAATAAACCAAATAAGTGAAGGGCACTATTATTTTTTTTGCAAACGTTCATAGCATTTACTAATGCTTCATTTTTGAAGAAGTCACCATCTTGGATTGCTTTTGTAATACTTGTAAGTTGTTGATATACAATACGTCCAGCACCCATGTTAAGATGTCCTACTTCTGAGTTACCCATTTGTCCATCTGGAAGACCTACAGCCATTCCACTAGCATAACCTTTTACAGTTGGGTATTTTTTCATAATTGCATCAATGTTAGGTTTGTTAGCACCTGCTACTGCATTTGCTTCAATGTTTTCATTGATACCAAATCCATCAAGGATGAGTAATAATGTTGTTTGTTTACTCATTTTTATTCTCCTATCTAATACTTAGACTACGAAAGTTACCTTTTTAAATCTTAGTAGTTTACGATTGATGCGAATTCTGGTTTAAGAGATGCACCACCTACAAGACCACCATCGATATTACCCATGTTGAATAATTCGTTAGCGTTTCCACCGTTTACTGATCCGCCGTATTGAACGCGTACTGCGTCAGCTACTTCTTGTCCGTAAACTTCTGCTACAACAGCTCTGATTGCTGCGCAAACTTCTTCAGCTTGTTCAGATGTAGCTGTTTTACCTGTTCCGATTGCCCAGATTGGTTCGTAAGCAATTACAACATTTTTAGCATCTTCTGCTTTTACATCTTTAAGAGCGATTTTTGTTTGAAGACGAACGAGGTCAATTGTTACACCTTGTTCTCTTTCAGCTAAACTTTCACCAACACAGATGATTGGTACTAAGTTGTGTTCGATAGCTTTTAATACTTTTTTGTTAACTGTTTCGTCTGTTTCAGCAAAGTATTGTCTTCTTTCTGAGTGACCAAGTACTACATATTTAACACCAAGTTCTACTAACATGCTTGGAGCGATTTCACCTGTGAAAGCACCACTTTCTTCGAAGTGCATGTTTTGAGCACCTACAGCAATGTTTGTACCTTTTACTGCATCAAGTACAGCTGGAAGGCATACGAATGGTGGGCATACAACAACGTCTACGTCTGTTGTGTTGATTTCATTTTTTAATGAGTTGATAAGTTCTACAGCTTTAGCTGGAGTCATGTTCATTTTCCAGTTTCCTGCTACGATTTTTTTACGCATTTAAAAAACACTCCTTTAAATCTTTTGTTACCCCCATAATATATTCTTAAGCTAATTTTATTATAATTCCCTGTGAATAAATTGGCGTTTATTCATTATAATTGTACATTACGTACTTTAACTTTTCCTATTTACGGGTTGTATATATAATAAGATATTTCTATTTGTATCAAAAATAAATTTTAAAATTTATTTTTTAGCTCATTTATGTTGCCCATAAATGAGCTAATCATTTAATTAATTATTAAACTAATTACTTAATTATTTGTTGTCAGCAGCAGCTACACCTGGAAGTTCTTTACCTTCTAAGAACTCAAGTGATGCACCACCACCTGTAGAGATGTGTGACATTTTGTCAGCGAATCCAAGACGTTTAACAGCGTTTACAGAGTCTCCTCCACCTACTACTGTTGTTGCACCTTCAAGGTTAGCAACTGCGTCACATACTGCAAGAGTACCAGCAGCGAAGTTTTCAAATTCGAATACACCCATTGGTCCATTCCATACAACTGTTTTAGCTCCTTCAAGAGCTTCTTTGTACATAGCGATTGTTTTTGGTCCGATATCGAATCCTGACCAACCAGCTTCGATTGTTTCAACTGTAGCTTTTTCTGTATCGTTAGCAAATGATTTACCAACAACGTGGTCAACTGGAAGTAAAAGTTTAACACCTTTTTCTTCAGCTTTTTTAACCATTTCTAAAGCGTAATCCATTTTATCTTCTTCTAATAATGAGTTACCAACTTCTTGTCCTTGAGCTTTAAGGAATGTGTAAGCCATACCTCCACCAATGATAAGTGTATCAACTTTTTCAAGAAGGTTGTTGATAACAGCAATTTTATCAGATACTTTAGCACCACCAAGGATAGCTACGAATGGACGAACTGGGTTTTCTACAGCTTCGCCTAAGAATTTGATTTCTTTTTGCATTAAGTAACCAACTACGTTTTCTTTACAGAATTTAGTTACACCAACGTTTGAGCAGTGAGCACGGTGAGCTGTACCGAAAGCATCGTTTACGAATACTTCGTTATCGCAAAGTGCAGCTAATTCTTCAGCATATTTAGCAGCATTTTCATCTTTACCGTATTTTGTTTCTTCAGCTCTGTAACGTGTGTTTTGAAGTAATAATACTTCACCATCTTTAAGCTCAGCAGCAACTTTTTGTGTTTCTGGACCTGTTACTTGTGGATCGTTAACGAATTTAACGTCTAATCCTAATCTTTCAGAAAGAGCTTCTGCAACTGGAGCTAATGATAACTCTGGAAGAGCTTCTCCTTTTGGTTTACCAAGGTGTGAGCAAAGGATTACTTTTGCACCTTGTTCTAATAATTTTTTGATTGTTGGAAGCGCACCATCGATACGGTTGTAGTTTTGGATAACCCCTTCTTTTAATGGCACGTTGAAGTCACAACGTACTAATACTTTTTTACCTTGAAGATTTGTTAAGTCATCAACTGTTTTTTTGTTTAACATAATTGTAAACTCCTTTCAATATTTGATAATAAAATTATACCCTATACGAGTTATATACAAAAGTAAAAATATAAATTATTAATGTATATTTTTACTTTTGTAAGCACTAACAGTCCATTTTAGACCATTTTTGCTGACATTTATATTTATTCATATTAAAAGGTCCGGTCCTATAAGTCTAACCTACAAGACCGGACCCTGTTAGGATCTTATACCTTCTATAATTACTTAAAAATTAAGCAAGTTCAGCGAAGTATTTGATTGTTCTAACCATTTGGCTAGTGTATGAGTTTTCGTTGTCATACCAAGAAACAACTTGTACTTGAGATGTACCATTGTCAAGGTTAGTTACCATTGTTTGTGTAGCATCGAATAATGAACCGTATGTGATACCAACGATATCAGATGATACTAATTCTTCTTCTGTGTAACCGAATGATTCGTTAGAAGCAGCTTTCATAGCTTCATTGATTTGTTCTTTTGTTACGTGACCTTCTACTACAGCTGTTAAGATTGTTGTAGAACCTGTTGGAACTGGAACACGTTGTGCAGCACCGATTAATTTACCGTTTAATGCTGGGATAACTAAACCGATAGCTTTAGCAGCACCTGTTGAGTTAGGAACGATGTTTACAGCAGCAGCTCTAGCTCTTCTGAAATCACCTTTTCTGTGTGGACCATCAAGTACCATTTGGTCACCTGTGTAAGCATGGATTGTTGCCATGATACCAGATTTGATTGGTGCTAAGTTGTTAAGTGCATTAGCCATTGGAGCTAAGCAGTTTGTTGTACAAGAAGCTGCAGAAATGATTGTATCTTCTTTTGTTAATGTTCCTTCGTTTACACCGAATACGATTGTTGGAAGGTCGTTTCCAGCTGGAGCTGAGATAACAACTTTTTTAGCACCTGCATTGATGTGTGCTTGAGATTTAGCTTTAGATACATAGAATCCTGTACATTCAAGTACTACGTCTACGTCTAATTCTCCCCATGGAAGGTTGTTAGCATCTGCTTCTGCGTAGATTTTGATTTCTTTACCGTTTACAACGATTGAATCTTCTTTAGCTTCAACTGTACCGTTGTATCTACCTTGAGAAGAGTCATATTTTAATAAGTGTGCTAACATTGCTGGGTTAGTTAAATCGTTGATAGCTACGATTTCGTAACCTTCTGCTCCGAACATTTGTCTGAAAGCAAGACGTCCAATACGTCCAAATCCATTAATCGCTACTTTTACTGCCATGATTAATTCCTCCTAAAGTTTATTAGTATGTACCAGTATTGGCGACATGATACCTGTTTCATTTTACCACTTATTCTTAATTTTTTAAAGTGAAATTTTTAACTATCACTTTAATTATGCTTTTTTAGTTATTTTTCACAAGTAGTAAGTATTTTCTTGGCTGCTCCTTCATCTAATATGAGGTAACTTCCTTTAAGTAAAGTACTCGTTGCCATAATGGCATCTGCTTTACTTTCCCCTCCTGCTATAGCGATTCGCACTGGAATCTTCTTAGCAATCTCAGGTTCTACACCTATAGATCCTGTAGCATATACCACTTCACCTTCTTTGTTAAAATAATGTCTAAAAGATTCAGCAACTGCTTGCTTCTCCTCTAAATGTTTTAGAACAACTAAAGGTTCATTGCGGTGTTTTGCCATTTTAAGGGCATTGCCAATTCCAAATATAATAATATCTGTTTTTGCAATTTTTTGCAATAAATTTTGTATCTGTGGTTCACTTTTTATAAGGCTAATAGACTGATTACTAAGATTATCAGGAATCGCTAATAACTCATAAGCCGCACAAAGTTTCTTTGCTAATTCTACAGCAATAGTATGTGCTTGCAGCTCTACTCTCTGCCCTACACTCCCTCTTGCTGGAATAACTCTTAAGTTATCAAAGTGATTTCCTTGTCTTGGCATCGATGCAACCATATGTGCAATGGTTGTGCCTCCTGTAATCGCTACTGTACAATCATCTTTAAGTTCATGCTCTAGTATACTCATACAAGCCACACCTAATTCATTTTTTATTTCCTCATTCTCATCCATATTGCCCTTTATGACAATTGCTTTTTTAAGCCCAAACAAATCTTCAATATCTCTTTCCAAACGATTTGTGGCTTCAAGCTCATGAATGATCATATACAATGAATTTAAAACATCTTCTCCTTGCGATGTAATACTTATACCCATTGGAGAAATCTCAACAAGCCCGTTTTGAAACAACTGATTCACTTCACCACGAACTGTACGTTCTGATACTTTCAGTAGATTCACCAGTGTTCTTCTACCAACCGGCTCATTTTGCATAATGGTTTGCAAAAGCCTATAGCGTCCTTTAAACATTTCCAGACCTTCTGGAAGTAACCTCTCTAAGGCATTTACGATATTTTGCATTTTCTATACTCCTTGGGTACATTTTCGTCCCATCTATTACTTTTTTGTCCCACTTCTTTATTGTATCCACTTTTTACTAATTACGCAACCTCTTTTTCTTATTTTTTTTACTTTCTTTGTATAATATATGTTAAAAATAAATTTATATATAAAAAAACAGCCTTATATTTTTTATAAGACTGCTTACTTTAAATTAAAATGTTGAATAATTAACATCCTCTGATGTTAAAGATTTATTATCATCTAATATTGTCTGTGCAATATTACATGCATGATCTGAAATACGTTCTACATTGCTTACTACATCTAAAAATATAATACCGGCTACTGAGTTACAAGTATTATCTGCTAAACGTTTCATATGTCTTGAACGTAATTTTGTTTCCATTCTATCTACTTTATCTTCAATTGGTAATGCCTTTTGTGCAATGGCTTTATCACTAAATTCATAAGCACGCATTGACATTTCAAAACAACTTGTAGCTGTTTCAATAATTTCTTGAAGTTCTTGTTTCGCTTTATCTGAGAAGCTTAATTCTTGTTCTACTAAACTTTGTGCAAGCTCTGCTAAGTTCTCAGCATGATCTCCTACACGTTCAATATCACTTACTGTATGGAAAAGACCTGTTACAATTGTATGTTCTGTTTCTGAAATTGTTGTGTTTGTAAGTTTTACAAGATAGTGATTAATACCATGTTGTAATTGGTTAATAACTTTCTCTCTTTCAAACACCTCTTCCATTTTCTTCTCATCTTTTTCAAATAATGCTTCTTTAGCTGCTTCTACATTTTGAAGTGCAATATGACCCATACGTACAACTTCTTTCACAGCATTCTCTACTGCAAATGATGGTGTTTCTAAAATACGTTCATCAAGATGTTTAAGTTCACCTTCATCTAACTCATCTTTACCTGTGATAATCGTTTCAGCTAAAGTTACAAGTATTCCTGCAAATGGGAATAATAAAACTGTGTTCATAATGTTAAATATAGTATGCACAATACTAATTTGTGTAACATCAATAGTCTGTGAGCCAAGATTTGGTGCAACCCAACCAAAGCCAATAAATGCAATAATTGCAAATACTACTGAACCTAAAAAGTTAAATAGGAAGTGGATTGTTGCTGCTCTCTTAGCATTTTTACTAGTACCAATACTTGAAAGCATAGCTGTAATACATGTTCCTATATTTTGTCCTAATATAATATAAATCGCTGAATTCCATGGTACAAGTGCTGCTGTAGCTAACGCTTGTAAAATCCCCACTGATGCAGAGGAACTTTGAATAACCGCAGTTACTAACGCACCTACTATAATTCCTAAAATAGGATTGCTTCCTAACGCAACAAATAAACTACGTACTTCTTCTAAACCACTAAGTGGTTCCGCTGCTGTACTCATTGTTTCTAAACCTAAGAATAGTGCACCGAATCCAAATAAAATTTGTCCAATATGTTTGATGTGTTGTCTTTTAGCAAACATTGTTAAAACAACACCAATAATAATACATACTGGTGCAAGTACTGCCGGTTTTAAGAAACTTGTCCATTCACCAAGTGATACAATCCACGCTGTTACTGTTGTACCAACATTAGCTCCCATGATTACACCTACAGCTTGTTTAAGTGACATAAGGCCAGCATTTACAAATCCTACAACCATTACTGTAGTAGCTGATGAACTTTGAATTAATGCAGTAACCCCTGCACCAACTAATACACCTAAAAATCTATTATTTGTAAGTACACCTAATAAGTTTTTCATCTTGCTACCGGCTGCTTTTTGTAATCCTTCTCCCATGTATTCCATACCGAAGAGAAAGAGACCAAAACCTCCTAAAAAGCTGAGTGCTACATTAAGCCAGTTTATCTCATTCATTATAATCCTCCCAAGATAATTTTGCATACAGGCTTATTTTAACATCATCTTTTTTTATTAACAAGTAATATTTAACCTATTAGATATTTTTTATAAAGGATACTTTTTCTTTAGCCTTAATTTCTTTCTATTTTTATGAAACTTTATACCAATATTATGAAATTATCTTCCATCCTCATTGAGCATATATTTATTCTTATTAAGTACACTTTGTGCAATATTTAGAGCATGATCTGAGATACGTTCTACATTACTAAGCATATCTAA
>USPX01000103.1 GCA_900556665.1 uncultured Eubacteriales bacterium | reverse complement strand
TAAATCAGGTAAAACGTGTCCATTTCCAAGATCATGCCATACTATATATTAGATAAATAGAGAAGGAGTGTATAGTTGTGCATGTTGGGGACATTGTGACACGTAAGTCTTATGCTAATGATATTAATTTCATTATACAGGAGATTAAAGAGGATCAGGCAGTTTTAAGTGGTGTTGATTTTAGATTAATTGCTGATGCCAAGCTCAGTGATCTTGAAGAAGTCTCAATCAGGTCCCCCTTGATGTTTGGAAAAATTAAAAGACATATTAAAGATGGGGTATTAGTTAATCCTTATACAACACTCAGTGATGAAGCGTTTGTAGAAGGAGAAGAAGATGTAGAAGATGAAACAGAGGAGGAGCTGTTAAGGGGAAAGTGTTTTGGAAAGGTACTTCATATAGACGCCAATACTTTTTATTTAGAGCAGAGCTTAAGACAATATGTGAAATTAGGTGTTCCAGCTATAGGGGTAAGTGTCTGGCATATAGGAAGAAGCGTTGCCGCTGTTGGCCCAGCAGAAAGTAAGGTAGAAGTTACAAAAGCAATAAGCAGTATGGCAAGAGCTATAAAATAAGGATTTTTATGGGTAAAGCCTAGGATATAATGACTCGCTAATGTTAAAAGACCACTGCATTCTAAAATGCCACCGATTAAGAAAAGTGCAATAATAAAGACTAGGGAATCGAGTATAGGCAAACCATTTAAGAGTGCCATGGCATCTGTCTTATAGGAGAGTAGTAAGAGACCTCCAAAAAATAAAGAAATATAGGCAATAGAGATATTGAAAAAAGGTCCCATGCTAATGCCGATAATATAAAGTATAAATAAAATGAGTGGTAGTTTAACTTCTTGCCAAGGTACTTGAGGCTTTACTGTAAAAGGCATAATCCGGTTGTGGTTTGAAAAGTATTTATACCAAATGTAAGTATAGCTAGATAGGCCCAGTGCAAAAATGAGACAAGGAATAAAGAGCTTACTTAGAAAGTCAAATAGTGTAAAATCTGTATATAAGCTCAGTACCACAGCTGGTGTATCCGCCCAAGGCAGAGGTGCTCCACCAATATTGGAACCAATAATAATACTCACAAGAAGAGGAATAGCTGGCAAATCATACTCAATGGCCATATAGAGTGCCATGTAGGTAAAAAGTAAGACAACAGTTAAATTATTCATAAAAAGAGAAGTAATATACATAAGTATTGGAATGGCAATCATAATCAGTGTGCGATTACCTTTTGTAAGTTTAATAAAATGATAGCCAATATAGTCAATTAAAGATAAATGTTTAAAAATCTCGGTAAATAATGAAAGGACAATAATGAGTATAATGATTTCAGAAGGAAATTCCATAAAAGCCAGATGAGCATCAAATAACTGCATGCTACTTCCTAATATAAGTAGTAAACCAGCACCTACAAAGGTAATGGCAATACGATGCTGTGTAAAAAAATCATAAAGAGATAAATAGCTAAAGTAATAAGTAGGACCACCAATAGGATTCACCCCCGTATAGGTTATAATAATAGTTTATTAGCCTGTAAGTAGATTATTGCTGAGAAGATAATATAAAGTGTGTTGACATTCAGAAAATTCTGTAATAGAATTGGGAATGCAAATGGTTTGCAATTAGAGAAGATGAAATGGAGGGGGTATAATGAAACACAATAAAGTTATAGCGGCTATACTTGCTACAATTTTAATTGTGGGTCTTTTGTGTTCTACGATTTTTATCATCGAAAATGCACATCATACATGTACTGGATATGCGTGTCCAATCTGTGAGGAAATTGCCCAGGCAGAGCAATTTATTTCAAACATAAAATTTATGCCGACAGTGTTAGTTGCATTTACAATTCTAAGTGTATTTGCGCTAATAAGAGCGGTATTTAAAGTGTTGTACGTTCAGAAAAATACCCTTATTTCCCTAAAGATAGAAATGCTGAATTGATCTCCTAATCATAAGACAAGATATCACCTGATTGTCTCAGGTTTATTGTGTGTGCTTATTTTTATGATTTGGGAGGTTTTTTTATGAAAAAAAATAGAATATTAGCCATAGTTTTAGTTCTTGCAATGAGTGTTATGATGTTTGCCGGTTGTGGTAGTACAGAAGCTATGAATAGTACGAATAAGAAATATAGTATTGTATGTACCACATTTTCACAATATGATTGGGTGAGAGAAATTATAGGAAGTCATACAGAAGCATTTGAACTGACATTACTTCTTGATAATGGTGTAGATCTTCATAGTTATCAGCCAACAGCAGAAGATATTGCCAAGATTTGGGCTGCAGATTTATTTGTTTATGTAGGTGGTAAATCTGATGGATGGGTGGAAGATGCTTTAGCAGAAGCAACGAATAAGGAGATGCAGGTTGTTAATATGCTTGAAGCACTTGGTAATCAAGTGAAAGAAGAGGAAATAGTAGAAGGTATGGAAGCTGAGGAAGAGGAAAGTGAAGAAGGAGAAGAGGAAGAGGGACCAGAAGGGAAATCATCATTGGAGAAGGTTTGAAAATATATGAAATAGGTTATCTCCCACAGCAGACTATGGTTCAAAAGGACTTTCCAGCCACTGTTTGGGAGGTGACGTTGTCTGGCAATATAGCGCATCTGGGGAGGAGACCGTTCTATAGCAAAAAAGAAAAGCAATTGGCGGAAGAAAAGTTAAAAGAGCTTGGTATGTGGGAGCTTCGTAAAAAGTGCTATCGCAATCTTTCAGGTGGACAGCAGCAAAGAACACTCCTTGCAAGAGCATTGTGTGCCACAACAAAAATCATAGTTTCTTTGGCATAAAAGAGCAGTATATGAAACAAGAAATAGCAAAACAATTTATACAGCCAGGAGGTGAGTAAAAGTGTCAGATATTATAAGTAAATTGCAGTTTTATCTGGCTTACCCATTTGTGCAGTATGCACTTATTGTAGGGGTGCTTATTGCATTTTGTTCATCCCTCCTTGGCGTAACACTTGTATTAAAACGTTTTTCTTTTATTGGGGACGGCTTATCTCATGTAGCATTTGGTGCCATGGCAATTGCCACAGTTTTTAAGCTTAATAATAACACAGTACTCATTATGCCTATAACAATTGCCGCAGCTATTTTACTACTTAGAACAGGGCAGAATACAAAGCTAAAAGGGGATGCTGCTATTGCCATGCTTTCAGTAGGTGCCTTAGCAATAGGGTATCTTATATTAAACATTTTTTCTACATCGGCTAATATATCGGGAGATGTATGTTCAACATTATTTGGCTCTACATCTATTTTGACTTTGACAAATGGTGAGGTGAAGCTATGTGTCATTATGTCCCTTTTAGTAGTGATGTTTTTTTGTGTATTTTATAATAGAATATTCACCGTAACTTTTGATGAGAATTTTACCAAGGCTACTGGGAAGCAGGTGGAGCTTTATAATTTAATCATAGCAGTCATTACAGCAATCATTATAGTCCTTGCAATGAATTTAGTAGGTTCATTACTCATTACGGCACTTTTAATATTTCCAGCCTTATCTGCAATGCGCATTATGTATAGCTTTAAAGGCGTAGTCATCTACTCCGCCATATTATCCGTAATGGGCGCATTAGTAGGTATGTTAATCTCTATTTTATTTTCAACACCTGTTGGTGCCACTATTGTTGCTATAGATATCATCATATTTTTAATGAATTGTTTAATTGGGAAATTCATTGTAGAAAAATAAATTCATAAGAAAAGCTTCAGAAGGCATAGGATAAAAGTAGAGTGTAAAATAATAGAGAAATCAAAAGTTTAAGGGAGAGACGTCCATGAGTTCATTAGAGCCTGAGGCTAAAGAGGTATGTATTCAAAATGCTAAGCCGCCACTTATTTTTCAGGTGCCACCTGAGGAAGGGCGAAAGCGGCTAGAAGAAGCACAAGATGCACCTGTTTTTAAATATCCGGCTACTATTAAAAAGTTAGATTTTACCACAAGTGAGTGGGGATGTGTAACGGTTTATTTTGTAGTACCAGAAGAGGTATGTGGTATGCCTCATGTGATTTATTATATTCATGGTGCAGGATGGGTATTTGGGAGTTTTCATACTCATGAAAAATTAGTAAGGGAATTAGCAGCTAGAACCCACTCAATAGTGGTATTTCCAGAGTATTCCCGTTCACCAGAAGCCAGATATCCTACAGCGATTAATCAGTGTTATGATATCTTATGCCAATTGCCTTGTGTCCTTGATGAGGTAGGGCTTAAAGGCAATTTAAGTCACTTAACTGTAGCAGGAGATAGTGTAGGTGGCAATATGGCCACAGTCATGACGCTTTTAGCCAAAAAGCAAAATGGCCCTAAAATTCATAAACAGCTGCTGTATTATCCAGTGACAGATGCTAGTTTTAATACATGTTCCTATCGTCAATTTGCTACAGATTATTATTTGTATCGTGCAGGGATGATGTGGTTTTGGAATCAATATGCACCAAATAAGTGGGAGCGATGTGAAATTACCGCTTCACCTTTACGGGCTACTAAAGAAGATTTAAGAGGCCTACCAGAAGCTATGATTTTAAATGGAGAAGCTGATGTGTTAAGAGATGAGGGACAAAGTTATGCCACTAAGCTAAGAGAAGCAGGAAATAAAGTGACTTCCTTACGTTTTCAGGCGATGATTCATGACTTTGTCATGTTAAATGCTTTAGATCAAACACAGGCTTGTAGGGCTGCTATGGATGCATCTGTAGAATGGATTAATCGAAAAAATAGAGAGTAAAATGTCACAAAATGGCTCGGGCACTTGGTCCCTACTAGCTACACTCTCCGTAATCTGTGATGCTCTAAGCTTGATAATTAAAGAAACGGCGAGAAACTTGCTTCACTGCGTTACGCTTCAAACACTTCGCCTAAAACCTCTTTAATTATCTTCACTAAGAGCATCACCAGATTACTTCGAAGGTAGACTAGCAGTGACCAAGTGTCCGAGCTATCTTTTTGGACATAAGAAGGAATACATAAAGGCTTGCATCAAAGAGAGAGAAGATGCAAGCCTTTATCATTTTATTTGTGATACATATGTATAAATTTATTTCGCTCAAGAGTTGCCATGTAAGTGACTACACGGTCCAGCATTCTATCCTTTTCATTAGGAAAGTGTTGCTGCATAATTTGCACAATGTCATAAACTGTATGTTCATTGGTCATGCTTTGCCAAACTTTACTACCATAAGTATCTAAGGCAATATGACTAATACGTGGTTTATGGAAAAATTTTTGAGCGATAGTGTTATAAAACCCTTTATGTTCTATATCAATTTCTACCATGCCATCTTCACGAACACGCCAAGGACGGTGAGATACTGGCATAGGAATTTGTTCTAGGTAATTTCGAGATATTTTTTTTTGTTTCATTTATTAAGCCTTCTTTTTAGTGTTCCTTGTAATGTAGTAAATCATAATCGCTACGAAAATCGCAAAGAAGATGCAGCCACCCATATTACCAAGATCAATGCCATAGTTCGTTAAGTTGATTTTTTGATCTAAACCGAAAACAGCAAAAACAGCAAGAAGGATACCTACTAAACCTTCTCCAGCAATCATACCAGAAGAATATAAAATCCCATTACTAACGAGTTTTTCTTTTTTCTTCTCATTCTTAGCATGACGTTTTTCAAAGAATAATCTGATTAAACCACCTACCATAATTGGTGTAGAAAGGTGAATTGGTAAGTAAAGACCAATGGCAAATGGTAATACAGGAATACCAATAATTTCAATGAAGATTGCAATAAATACGCCGATTAATACAAGTCCCCAAGGAAGGTTCCCGTTCATAACGCCTTCAACTACCATTTTCATTAAAGTCGCTTGTGGTGCTGGAAGCTGAGCAGAACCATATGTCCAAGCATTATTGAATAAGTAAAGTACAGCACCGATTGTTAAACCTGAGCAAGTTACCCCGATTAATTCACCAATTTGTTGGCGATATGGTGTAGAACCGATGATATAACCTGTTTTTAAGTCTTGAGAAGTATCCCCAGCAATAGCAGCGATGATACAGATAATTGTACCAATACAGATTGCTGTAGTCATACCATTAATGCCTACGTTACCTGTTGCTTTTAAGAGTGTTGTGGCAATTAATAAAGTAGCAATAGCCATCCCAGATACTGGGTTATTAGATGAACCTACAAGTCCAACCATACGTGCTGAAACAGTTGCAAAGAAGAAACCGAAGATTACGATTAATAGAGCTGCTACTGGTCCGATTGGAATAGATGGGATAAGGCATAATGCAAGAATTAGTACAGCAATACCGATTACCAAATACTTCATAGGAAGGTCTTTGGCTGTACGTTCGCTGCCGCCAGCATGTCCAAATCCTTTGATTGCTTTAGTAAAGGTAGAAACAATGAGTGGCAGTGATTTAATTAAGCTTAAAATCCCACCAGCTGCAACGGCACCAGCCCCGATGTAACGTACATAACTTCCCCAAAGTGTCCATGTGTCAAGTGTATTTAAGGGTTCTGTAGCAGGGAATAAGATTGTATCGCCACCAAATAAAACCATCATTGGCATAATGACAAACCAAGCAAGTGTTGCACCACCTAATAAATAAGAAGAAACACGTGCGCCACAGATATAACCCACCCCAAGTAAAGCAGGTAAAACATCTATCCCGATGCCAGAACCTTTATAAGATTTAATAGACCAATCTACTTCACTTGGGAATAAGCAAAGACCATCAGCGATGAATTTGTAAACGCTAGCAAAACCTAAACCTGTGAAAACAAGTTTTGATTTTTCTCCGCCTTCTTCACCAGCTGCAAGAACTTCAGCACAAGCTGTTCCTTCTGGGAAAGGAAGTGTACCATGTTCTTCAACGATTAACGCGGTGCGAAGTGGAATCATAAATAAAATCCCAAGAAGTCCACCACAAACTGCGATAAATGTGATAGTTAAGAAAGAAGGTGCAGCAATATTACTGTCTTCAGCAGCCCACATAAATAGAACTGGTAATGTAAAAATCGCACCTGCGGCAACTGATTCACCGGCAGAACCAATTGTCTGTACCATATTGTTTTCTAAGATAGAATCTCGTTTAAGAATAACGCGGATAAGCCCCATAGAGATAACTGCTGCTGGAATAGAAGCAGAAACTGTCATACCTACGCGTAAACCGAGATAAGCATTAGCACCGCCAAATACTACGGCAAGAATAATACCAAGAATTACAGATGTCACTGTGAATTCAGGGATTACTTGATCCGCAGGAATAAACGGTTTAAAA
>USPX01000102.1 GCA_900556665.1 uncultured Eubacteriales bacterium | reverse complement strand
GGTAAGGTTACTTCGCAATATCTATTTACAAGGATCAGATGAAGGGGGAGGCTAACCTTATTCTCTTGTTAACATGTTATACTCTAACCCACCTGGTTAAAGCTAGGCTTCCTACAAGTGACTAAGGCCATCTGTTTTTTAATGTTTTGTTTTTAATAGGTGTAGATATCTTATACTTTTCACTTACTCAGCTAAGCTGTCTGGGCATCGTCGCTGCCATTGGTTTTGATAGTGCTCACCTTAAATGTGTTAGTTCTCGCGCCGCTGGTTTATGAGTAAAGCCTTCTAGCGTTACTTTTTGGTTATGCGTATTTGCTCTACACTCTTGTATATGTTATAAAAGATAACTTTCCCTAAACATTTATATATAATTTTTTATCTTTATTCTTCTGTAAAATACTTGACTAGTTGCTCATAATAGTCCTGTGCTGAAAGACAAGTATCTACTAAATAACCTTTTTCATTTTTATACTCATTTAAACCGCGATAATAAAACAATTTATGTGATTCCTCAATAATAAATGGCATAATATTATTTTTTAAACATTCCTTAAACATAATAAGTCTTCCTACACGCCCATTACCATCTTGAAAAGGATGTATAACCTCAAAATCATGATGAAATGTTATGATGTCATTAATGCTAATATCCTGTTTATTATTATAACTATCTAATAGTGCTACCATTTGCTCCTTAACTTTTGAAGGTGGTGCAGTTTTACGCTCTCCAACTACATTAGGCCTAGATTTGTATTCACCTACATTAAACCACGTCTTCCTGCTATCAGATGTATTGCTCTTTAAAATACTATGGAATTTCTTAATCATTTCTTCTGAAAGTGGCTCTTCTACATGATCTAACATATAATCAAAGCATTGAAAATGGTTTACTGTCTCCATAATATCATCAATAGAAGTCGCCTCTTCACCTTCTGGTGCAATAGTATTTGTTTCATAAATATAACGTGTCTGTTCTTCAGATAATCTACTACCTTCAATATGATTTGTATTATATGCAAACTTAATTTGCGTTGTATGATAAATGCCGCCTTTAAGCCCCATCTCTTTTTCTTCTTTTAACATTTCTAATAATATATTTTTCTTCATCTCATCCCTCCTATTTTTATTATTATTGCCATTTAAAATTAATATTTACAATTCATCTCACTATCACAAATATGATGTGCATAAGGTTATCTCTATATAATAACACTTTTTGTTATGCCTAATATCTTATTTTCTTTCTCTTTCCCAACCATTTATCTAAAATTTTTTCTATCCTCTTTAATTGTTCTTTACTAATAATATCCCTAGGTATATAAATATCACAAACCCTTTCTTTTTTTAACAGGTTTTCATGATATAGATTTAACCCTAGTTCAATAGCCTTATTTCTTCTCATATGTATAGGTATTTTTATTAATACCACCTGTTCTATAAACGCTAGTTGTGCTCTTGTTATAGGGCTTAAGTTTACTTGTAGTTTCTGTTCTTCTTCATTATATTTTAATGCTTTGATATGATTTAATAACGCTTTATTAAACTTATTATCCCCTTGCTCATCTATGGTTAATAGATTCTTTCTACTTTCTCGTATATTCTGTAATGCATTATTTAAGACTTTATTCATTTGTACTTCCAGCTTTTGTTCTAGCTGCTGTTCTAGCTCTTTCAGTACTTCTATTAATTCTGCTTTGGCTGATGGATTTGCTATTTTACAATTCACTGTTATATGTATTACATTGTGAATAGCGCTTTGAAATCTATTAAACAATAGCTCAACGCTTTCTGCTATGGCTTCATCATCCCCTACTTCATAACCCCTCAATGTACTTAATTGATATTTTAAATTATTAAGCTGTTTACAACCTAGTTCATCTAGTGTAAGTGTATATTCCATATTGTTCCCCTTAATATTTTGCTACCTTGAATATCTCTTTTAACATGACTGGTGAGATCATTTTATTTTCATCTACAGGTAAAATAATTGTCTCTGTCCTCTTTGGATGTATAAATTGACTTTGAGAACCAAGTATTCTCGCTTTCACCCAGCCCTTATCGGTAAGGATTTCAACTACCTCTTTGCACACATATAATTTTGTCATTCCCCATTCCTCCTAGTAATCTCTGTTTAATATCTAATAACTTTATTTGAATCATGCTTCTTTTTATCAATTACTATTGCAAGGCTTTGAGCTGTTTATTATCTATATATCACTAGAAGTAGTCGTTATGATTAAGACCTCCCCAGATAAAAACTATTTTCCTCTTATAGTTTTGATTTTATTTTTTCTTGAAGCATTCTTAGTTCTTGTTCTAATGCTGTAATGGTTTGATTAATTTCATCTAAATCAACAGCTTCTTTTTCCTCTGTACCAATATAACGTTTTACAGTTAAATTGCTCTCATTATTTAAGATTTCTTCAATAGCAACGCTACGTGAAATCCCACTATTCTCATAGTTCTTATAAAGGTCAAAGGCCTTTTGAATTGTTTCTTCACTAAGCTGTGTGACCAGTCTTGAAACCTTATTCACTTCTCCAGTTAAATCCATGAAAAGTACATCCTTACGACTTCTATTCTTCTTAAGAATCATAAGTGCCGTTGGAATGCTTGTATGTGTAAACATTTTATTTGGTAGCTGAATAATACAAGCAATGCAGTTTTCCTCAAGTAATTTCTGACGCATTTCAGCTTCTGCACCACCTCTAAAGAGTACCCCATTACTTACAATGAGACTTGCCATTCCTTCTGCATTTAAACGATCATAAGCATGATAAATATAGGCCATTTCTCCTAATGTTCTTGACCATCTGCCTGGATATAATGCTATTAATTGCTCTATCGTCTCTTCTGTTAATGTAAGTCCAAATGGTAATTCACAAACGACTTTATCAAAGTGTCCTATATTATTCATTTTTAAATCCTGTAAAAATACATTGCCTACTTGAATATTGACTGCTTGTTCTACAAGGCCATAAGCAATGAGTAACATTTTGCAAAACTTAGCTGCTGTTTGCTCCATTTCATACCCATAGATATAGGGAATTTCATTTGCCTGAGCTACTTCCATTGTTAATATCCCTGCTCCAATAGCTGGATTATAAATAGACTCCGCAGCTTCTAAACTATTCATTTTTACAATAAGCTTTCTTAAACTTTCTGATGCTACACATATATTAGTGCCTTTAAACCCACTGCAATAACTTAAGAGTTCCTTGAGATGATTACCCATTTCAACATTTCCGTTTTTCTCCTGTAAAATAGCCTCTAAATCTACGATACTTATAGCCTCTTTTAAACTTTTAAAGTCTTCATCTTCTAACACATCTAATGCTTTTTCAGTATTTGTAAATAAATCACCAATTTTAGAGCTAGCTTTTAATTCATTAATAATTTGCTTTAACTCTTCTTTGGTTAAATCCTTACTATAAATCTTCTTAGCAAGCTCTTGATCTATCCCTAAGTGCTTTAATTTCTCATCAAATCCACAAATTCCATAAGCTCCTATATTTTGTAGTGTCTGCATTTCAGATACTACCTCTGGAATTTCTGAATAAATCACTTTTCCTCTTAATATTTCAATTGCAGTAAACTTCTTTCTTGATTTTTGTATGCTACCCATTTTTTAAAGCTCCTTTTCTAATGCTTCTCGTAATTTACTAGCTACTTGTTTTTCTCTTGCTGCCATAAGTTTTTGCATAATAACTTTCTCTTCTAACATTAATTTATAGAGTTCACATAATCGTTGTTGCTCTGACTTATCCGGTACAATAATCTCTAATTCATTTAATGTACTTAATTTAATAATAGGTAATACTGAACCCTCTGAACGTGCTTTAAAATACTCCTGAGCATACTCTGAATTTAAATACATTGTCAGATACTCTGGTAAAATCTCATCCTTATATTCCTCTTTAATACGCATAATAATGAAGTGTGATGTTGCTACTAAATTTTCTACATCTCTATCAACTATTGCTGCAATATTATCTCCACTCTTAGCTTTAAAAAGAATATCTCCTTTGCGTAATAAATACTTCGGCATAACCTTATCGTATCTAACTTCCTCTACTTCTTCATAATTAATCCCTGTATCCCTTGATACATCTTTTAACTTTAATACCTTATACTTTAATGCTTCTAGATTTTCTGTTGGTTTTCCTTGAATACCACTCATCGTCTCAACTACTGCATTAACTTCCTCTTTCATTACACCCTCCCAATCTAGTACTAGATTTAATCTTAATTATATTATTATATTAATTTAGGACTAGATTTTTTGCAAGATTTTTTTAAATCTAGAACTAGATTTTTTATTTTAGCCATTATAAAAAGCCTAAAAAATGTATTGCTACACTTCTTAGGCTTCATCCCAATATGTATTTTTATCCTAATATTTTAAAGCTACCATTTAACTTTTCTATAATCTTATCATATTTATCTTTTTCACTTTCTGGATACTGCACTTCAAACCCATACATTGTATCTTCGTTGATTATACATTTCTTATAATGTATATTACTTCCTTCTTTCCAAGAAATCACATACCAATTTCCTTTTTGCTGTTTATATAAAATATTTTTTATACGCTTTAGTTCATCCCTATATTCACTCGCTGCTGTCGCTTCTAACACATTATTACTTCCCCAAGTAATTAACTTAGTTGTCTTATCTTTATTGTAAAGCGTAATCCCATCCCCATTCTCAGGTTCAATTTTAGTCGTTAAAAAATCTGGATAAGAAATAGTAAAACCAAATCTGGCATTTGTATATTGTTTATACTTTATTTCATCAGCTTTTTGAACCTGTACGCTATTTGATTTTCCTAAGATAATTTGTCCATTTTTATAATCTACAGCTACATTTAACATTTCTCCTATTTGCCTTAGCGGTAAATAAGTAGTGTCCTTATACAGGATAACTTGCTTATTTATTGAACTGCCATTTACAATCATGCCTTGATTTTTAAGCATCGCCGTAATCTTTGTTCCTGTTGCTGCGCCTATAGAATAACTAGTTCCTACAATCACTAAACCCATTAATAGATACTTTCTATGTTTCATAAGTAATCCCCCTCTATATATATCCTCATATTATTATCTACCTCTATATTTACGCTTGTCATATAAAAAATATGTTTTTCTTCCTTTATGTAAAAAGACCATATACTAGCTTCCTAAATCATCTAGTATATGGTCTCAATTTTTTATAAATCTATAAGCTTTTTACTTTTTCACAATATACCCAAATTGCAATCTCGACCGCTCACAAACCCATTTCAATTCGCTCCCTGTGCTAGCAATCTTGAAGTTTTCTATCCTGTCTTCTTCTCCTACCTCTATGAGCCCCTCAATCTTAAACCAAGTTTCATGACATGTTAACTGCCATAGTTTGGGCGTGAGTATAGGTTCTGGTGAAACGATTTTGCTACGCCCCGTAATGATTTCTAGTACATTTGCTTTAGCGTATATTTCATTTATTCCGTCATATACCTTTCCTATACCAAAGTATATTTCTACAACTTGTCCTTCCCTTATTGCTCTTATAAATTCTTCTTTTCTTTCCTTATTTATTCCTAATGCCAAAGCGCTTGTGCCAAACCATGTGTGTGTATGTAACTGTAAAAACTCTTTGTATTCTCTTATCATTTGCCGACCATTATAGGCTGTTTCTGAATCCTTTCCTAACTTTAAAAATATTTTTAAGGGATAAACGACTTGTTCCATCTTGCTACCTCCTGTTATTTGTTTTTATTAGTATTTTGATAGATTTTTGCTTATGCAAAAAGCCTGAAAAATGTATTGCTACATTTCTCAGGCTCTGTTTGTTTTTATTTGTTTGCCTCCTACTGACCTTGTGCTTTATTTATTGCTTAGTTACCTTACGCTTCTTAAAAATAGTTACAGTTTGTATAAACTTCTTCTAAGCAAAACGCCACTATAAATAGCCTCCCGATGCTTTATAGTTTTTTAAGAATCGGTAAGGTTACTTCGCAATATCTATTTACAAGGATCAGATGAAGGGGGAGGCTAACCTTTTTCACTTGCTAACATGTTATGCTCTCACAAAGCTTATCATAAACCCTGTTAAAGTTTGGATTCCTCCAAGTGATTAAGGCCATCTGTTTTAAATCAATTTGTTTTTGGTTGGTGTAGAAATCTTCACCATGACCGGACTAAACTGAGCTGTTTAAGCATCATCGCTGCCATTGGTTATGATAGTGCTCACCTTAAATGCGTTAGATATCGCGCCATTGGGGTATGAGTAAGCCTTCTAGCATTGCTGTTTCGGTATTGGTGTTGTCTCTACACCTTTATATATGTTATGAAAAATGAAAATCCCTACATTAATATAAAAGAAACTTCTTTCCCTATTTCACTAAAAATTAAAAAGTGAAGTGCTTTTAATTGTACTTAAATATATCCCGATAAAAATAATAAATAGTAGCATTTGTATTAAAGCTCGATTTCCTCTTCCCAATCAAGTTCTATCAATGTTGGTGTAGGTGCTAACCTAGGCACTCTATGTGATTGTTGTTCTATAATATTTGCAACAAGTTTGTAGTGTTTTCCATCTCTATACATACCAGCTAAACTAAATACAATCATTGCATTATGTAATGTAATTTGTCCTTCTCTTAAAATATTAGCGTGATACTTTTTAGTTAATTCATAATCTGTTATTTTAAAATAATTATACCACCTGTTATTATACAAGAAATTAGCATAAATACGATTTTCATCGTAGTTGTCAATTCGTAATACTAATGTTTGCACCTCAACAAACTGTAGAGAACTTTTTACCATCTGTCTTTGAATATCTTGTGGAAGTATGCTCTTATCAGTATTATAAAAAATAAATTCTGGTTGCATTAACGCTTGGCGAATTTCAGGTAACGTTGCTTTTCCCCTATATCCTAAATACATATTAGATTTCACTACAAAATTCTCAGGTTGATACCATAAATTTTGATTATGTGTAACCTCAACTGCAATCTTATCAAAAATCTGCATTTGTGCACCACTCGGATATAAAATATGCTCATTTTGTAGTGCTCCTTGAGTATTCACATCTTCTGATACCAGCCTAACCAGTCTCTGAGTCATCTCATCAATTCCTGCTACGCAATACCCCTTATTTTTACATGACTTAGTTAAAACAGTAATATATTTTATCAAACTTCTTCTCCCTTAGTTCTATTATAAATGTATAATTTGAATTTCCTGTTCTGGTAAACACTGCTTAATATACTCTGCCACCAAGCGTCTATGACATTGAGTTGGTTCAGCCTCACTGC
>USPX01000101.1 GCA_900556665.1 uncultured Eubacteriales bacterium | reverse complement strand
GATCTACACTCTTTCCCTACACGACGCTCTTCCGATCTACCTTTATCTTTCGCCTTTTCACACATATCTTCAAATAACTTACCTAATGTAAGTTCATTATAATAAGCATACTCATCTTCTGTAATACTATTAAAGAAATAAACAAACTCAGCATCAATAAGCTTCATCTCATTAGCTTCTTCGCCTACATTAAGTACAAAATTAATATAGTTATTTAAAAACTTAGCATATTGTTTATCCTCTTTAAACCATTCGTAAATCTTAGCTACTTGCTCATGGAAACTAATGTCTTCAGGCCACTCTTTCATTCTAAGTGCAATACGAATGGTGAAAATTCTTAAATAATAATGAAAGATATGTTCTTTAGTAGGGAAGTAATTAAAAAATGTCCCTCTTGAAATCTGTGCTTTTTGACAAATCTCATCCACCGTAATATCGGCAAACTCTTCTTGCTTCAATAGGTTTGCTGTTGTTTTCAAAATAGTAGTTCTTGTTTTTACATAATTAATCTTTCTGAGCGAGAAATTCTCTAAGGATTGATACATCATTATTTATAAATCTCCTTTCAACTTTTCAACTTATATTCTTCTAAAGTATGGTCTATTTTGAGGTTAATATACATTTTTATAAATTTTTTTATTAATATAGAACTATATGTATATAAATTTGTTGACCTCTATTATTTGTCCCATATAATCTTTAGTGCTATAATTAGGTTCTAAGGATAAGTATTTCTAATTAATTACAGAAAGGAACTTTTGATGTATCGTAAATTTATTTACTTCCTTTTAGGAGTTTCATTTATTTGTAATTCCATATTTGCTACACCACTTCCTGAACTTAGTTCAGATGGTGCAGTTCTAATTGAACCTACAACTAATACTGTTTTATTTGCTAAAAATGCAAAGGAAACTTTTTACCCTGCAAGTACAACTAAGATTTTAACTTCACTACTTCTAGTCGAAGATTTAGATAAAGACTTATTAATTACTAAAACTGCAGATTCACTTGCTAATGTCCCTTCTGACAGCAGTCAAATCGGCTTAAATGTAGGTAGTTCATATTCTGCCTATGACGGTGTCCATGCTATTATGATGGCTTCTGATAATTTTGTAGCTTACGATATGGCCGTTAAAGATGCAGGTAGCATTCCAGCCTTTGCACAAAAGATGAATGAAAAAGCACGTTCACTAGGTGCTACGGCTTCTCATTTCGTTAACCCTCATGGTTATCATGATGAAGATCATTACACAACACCTTATGATTTAGCCCTCATTGCACGTGGTGCTTTTGCGAATCCTACTTTAGCCCAAATAGCTGGTACACTAAACTACACTTTCACAGATACAAGTAACGGTAACCGTATACCTCTTACACATACTTCTGCACTACTTAATCCAAATAGCAACTATTATAATAGCGCTGTAACAAGCTGCAAAACAGGTTATCATACCCCTGCAAAACGTACACTTGTTTCAAAAGCACACTATGATAACATTGATCTCATTGCAGTTACTATGCGTACAGATGCACCTAATCAATTCATTGATATGAATAAACTTCTTGATTATGGTGCCAAAAACTTTAGTGTTGTCAAAACAGATACTGGTGAAATACAAATCAAAAATACAAGTTACTCTGCATGGGCTGAGCCCTATATAAACACAGCTTTAGAACAAGGTTGGATTACGCCTTCACCCCAAAACTACATGGCACCGATTTCACAAAGAGAATTCCTTGCCATCATCCAAAAGGCTCTCCCAGAAAAATATCAAGAACAAATCGGAAATCAAATTCTTTATAATGGGCGTTCTATTTATAATGAAAGTCGCCATCTTTCAAGAAAAAATGCAGCACTACTTTGCTATAACTTCTTACAAAACTTAGGCTTTAGTACAGACTATTTACCAGTTATCCCAGAAGTCACTGATTTAACAGATGTTAAGGAAACTTACGATGATGCCATTCACTTCATGGTACAATCAAACCTCATGATGGTAGACGAAGCTCAAAACTTCTACCCAAATAGTTCACTAACCTTACAACAAGGCATCTACACTGCCTACCAACTCTCAGCACTTCTAAACCGTTACGATAGCTACACATATACCAAAAAATAAAAAAGATTGAATGCGTTTACTTGTACGAAGTAACGTCATTCAATCTTTTTTCATTTTCATCATAATTTAATGGAGTGATTTGATAATACTCTTAATGAAGATTATTGAAGAGGGTTTAGGTGGAGTGTCTGAGCGAAGCGAGTTTTCCACCGTTTCTTCAATAATCGAATTTAGAGTATTACAAATCACGGAAGGTGTAGCTAGCAAACACCACAAGCCCAAGCGGTTTGCTTATTACTTCACCAATCAAGTTAATCCTTGAGTGGTATTCCTCTCGCATCAGTTTGTACGCGTCCACATAAAATGAGTATGCCATCAATAAACGCCCATATATATCCTATCCCACATAAGAGGTTTGTAAAAAGTTGTCCTAATCCTATCCCTGTATATCCTAAATAAAATCTTCCTACACCACACCAGCCTAAGAAGATTTGGAGTAATCCTGCTAATAATCTAGATTTTTGTTTTATTGTATTATAGCCATTATAGGCATTATTATACCCATATCCATTATTAGTGAAGTTACCGTTTGCATAGTTATTATGATCTGTATAGCTATTATTACCTTTTTGGTAATCTTGCTCATAATAATATTGTCCTGACCCATAATCGCTTGCACCTATATTTTGTTGTGCGCCACATTCAGGGCAAAATTTGCTATCATCACTTATTTGATTGCCACAATTTATACAATACATCTCTTTCCTCCATTCATCTTCAATATATTTCTATTATATCACGCTCTACATACACATAGTACAAGTTTTAGAATTCATCTCTATTTTCTAAATTCACCTTTTACTTCTTTATAAACTATGCGTATAATTAACCTATGATATTCAAACGTATAAAATACTCACACCTATTCTTGTAATATCTTAGTGCATTCATAATATATAACTAACATCTATTTAAAAATAAAGAAATGAGGTTATTATGAAATCATCTACTCCTTTAAAATCATCTCGTTTTATTGGCTTCCTTCTTATTATATGTGGTGCTTGTATTCTTCTTTTTTATATGCCACCTTATTTAAGAAACTTACTTCATTATAAAGCACAAGAACAGCTCTATATGGAGCTAAGTAACACCCCTATTAAATCACCACCAAGAAACTTTTCTTCTACAATTATAAATTCATATAATCACTTTACCACTATTAATCCAGACAACCTGAAACCTACTATTCACAAGAAACTATTACCTCTATTAGAAATTAATAAAGAAGTTATTGGTTGGATTACTATAAATGATACACCTATTAACTATCCTCTTTTACAACATAGCGACAATCAATATTATCTCACACACGCTAGTGATAACTCTGATTCTATTTACGGCAGCATTTATATTGACCATCGTAATAATAGTGATTTAAATAATTTAAACACTTTAATTTATGGACATAATATGAACAATGGCTCCATGTTTCATACTCTAGTCAATTACAAAGAGCAAGACTTCTTCACTACACATCCTTATATATCTGTAAGCAATCTCTATGAAACATTTACATATGAAATCTTTAGCGTTTACGTTGTGAATGCCGATACCGAAACTATTAGCGTGAAATATAAATCTAATGAAGACTTTCTAAACTATATTTCTAATTGCCAGTCACGTTCTCTTTTTAAAACTAATATCAAATTAAATGAAGATGATCAAATTATTACTCTTGTTACATGTAGTTATGAACTAGATAATGCGCGTACAATTGTACAGGCAAAGAAAATTAAATAAGTTTTTTTCACATAAATGTATATAATCTTTCTTAACTGACCATAATACTAACGTACCAAGTGTGAGGTACATCGCTAAATCCCCCCTCAACCTAGGTTTCTCCCCCTGAAACCTAGGTTCTTTTTATGTAAATTTCCAAACCCCTGTTATTCATAGTTTTACATTATTTTAGATTATAGTCAGATTTTTATATAACTCATTTTGTTACTTTTTTAACAGTTTATTAAACTGTGTTTTTTCACCTTATTTTAAGATTATATAATTTTCTATGCAATGTCCTTCTATATTTCACGTAAAAAAACTTATTTTTTACTATGTTAAATTATTGACAAACATATAAGGGGTGTGTTATCATCATTTTGTAGTCAAGTTTGAAGTTTTTAAATAACTAGCTACATTTTTTATAAAGCTTATTGTTAAAAAAATAACATTTTATTTTTAAATAGACATGCAAAATTTATCACACATATTATTTTATGTCGCAGGGAATATTAACAACATGTTAACACCAAGGAGGTTACAATTATGTCAGAGAATAAAAAAGCAAAAGTTGAAACACCAGTTATCGATCCAGTAAAAATGGTTGATGAATTAGCACAAAAAGCATCAGTTGCATTAGAAGCTATGCTTGAACTTAATCAAGAGCAAGTAGATGAAATCGTAAAAGCTATGGCACTTGCAGGTCTTTCAAACCAAATGCACCTTGCAAAAATGGCTGTTGAAGAAACAGGTCGCGGAATCTTCGAAGATAAAGTTACAAAAAACATCTTCTCTACAGAATATATTTACCACAGCATTAAATATGATAAAACAGTTGGTATCATCGAAGATAATGATGATGAAGCTTTCATGATGGTTGCTGAACCAGTAGGTGTTGTAGCTGGTGTTACTCCAGTAACAAACCCAACATCAACAACAATGTTCAAAGCAATCATTGCTCTTAAAACAAGAAATCCAATCATCTTCGGTTTCCACCCATCAGCTCAAAAATGTTCTGCTGAAGCAGCTCGTATCGTAAGAGATGCAGCAATCAAAGCTGGTGCTCCAGAAAACTGTGTACAATGGATTGAACATCCATCAATTGAAGCAACTAACGCTCTTATGAATCATCCAAAAGTTGCATTAGTACTTGCAACAGGTGGTTCTGCAATGGTTAGAGCAGCTTACTCAACAGGTAAACCTGCACTTGGTGTTGGACCTGGTAACGTTCCAGCATTCATCGAAAAAACAGCTGTAGTTGAAAGAGCTGTAAACGATATTATTTTAAGTAAATCTTTCGATAATGGTATGATTTGTGCATCTGAACAAGCTGCTATCATCGAAGCTCCTATATATGATAAAGCAGTAGCACTTATGAAAGCTCAAGGATGCTACTTCGCTACTAAAGAAGAAGTTAAAAAACTTGAACCAGTTGTAATCAATCTTGAAAAAGGAATGGTTAACGCTGCAATCGTTGGTAAATATCCATATGAAATCGCTGCTATGGCTGGTATTACAATTCCTAAAGAAACAAAAATCCTTTGCTGTGAAATCGAAGGTGCAGGTCCAGAGTACCCACTTTCAAGAGAAAAACTTTCTCCAGTACTTGCAGTAATCAAAGCTAAAGACGTAGAAGATGGTATCAGAAAAGCTGAAATCATGGTTGAAATGGGTGGTCTTGGTCACACATCATCTGTTCATTCAACTAATGACGAAGTAATTAAAGAATTCAGCCGTCGTCTTAAAACAGGGCGTATCGTAGTTAACTCTCCATCTACACATGGTGCTATTGGTGACATCTACAATACAAATATGCCATCATTAACACTTGGTTGTGGTTCATACGGATGTAACTCAACTACTCAAAACGTAACAGCAGTAAACTTAATCAATACAAAAAGGGTGGCAAAACGTAAAGTGAATATGCAATGGTTCAAAATCCCAGAAAAAATCTACTTCGAAGCAGGTTCTGTAGCATACCTTGCTAAAATGCCAGAAGTAAAAAGAGTATTAATCGTAACTGACCCAATGATGGTTAAACTTGGTTATGTTGATAAATTAACATACCAATTAAGAAAAAATCCTAACGCACCAATTATCGAAATCTTCGATTCTGTAGAGCCAGATCCAGACTTAACAACAGTTCGTCGTGGTACAGAAATGATGAATAACTTCCAACCAGATACAATCGTAGCACTTGGTGGTGGTTCAGCGCTTGATGCAGCTAAAGGTATGTGGTTATTCTACGAACAACCAGAAGCAGACTTCATCGCTATGGCTCAAAAATTCGCTGATATTAGAAAACGTGTATATAAATTCCCTAAACTTGGTCAAAAAGCAAAAATGGTATCTATTCCTACAACATCAGGAACAGGTTCTGAAGTAACTTCATTCGCTGTTATCTCAGATAAAGCTAACAACATGAAATACCCACTTGCTGACTACGAATTAACACCAAACGTAGCAATCATTGACCCAGACTTCGTAATGAGTGTACCTCCAGTACCAACAGCTGATACAGGTCTTGACGTATTAACACATGCTATTGAAGCTTATGTTTCTATCTTAGCATCTGACTATACAGACGCTCTTGCACTTAAAGCAATTCAACTTGTATTCGAATATCTTCCACGTTCATACAAAAACGGTGCGAAAGATCCAGTTGCAAGAGAAAAAATGCACAATGCTTCAACAATTGCTGGTATGGCGTTCACTAATGCCTTCCTTGGTATTAACCACTCATTAGCACACAAACTTGGTGGTGAATTCCACATCGTTCACGGTCGTGCAAATGCTATTTTATTACCACACGTAATTGAATACAATGGAGATACAAACCCAAGTAAATTTGTTATCTTCCCTAAATATGAAAAATACATTGCACCACAAAAATTCCAAGAAATTGCTAAAGCTTTAGGTCTTCCAGCTTCTACTCCAGAAGAAGGTGTTAAATCTCTTGCTAATGCAGTAAGAAACTTAATGAAAGAGCTTAACATGCCTCTTACAATTAAAGATCTTGGTATTGACGAAAAAGTTTACATGGCTAAAGTTGATGAATTAGCTTACAAAGCATTCGAAGATCAATGTACAACAGCAAACCCAAGATTACCAAAAGTAACAGAGCTTGCTGAACTTTATAAAAAAGCTTACTATGGTAAATAATTTTACCAAGTAGATAATAACCACATTTTACATCTCAATTTATATAATTAATAAACCCTCAATCAAAAAGGAGTGTAACCAAATTGGTTACACTCCTTTTTTTATCTTTATACAATATCATCAATATGTATCTGATGCTTACTACTTATCACAGTGATTTAATAAACTCTGCCATTTCTGCCCATGCTGCTACACTTTCCTCTAAATCTGGCATAAAAAGTTGGAAGTCATGTGACATGTCTTTATATAATGTATGTATTACTTTAACCCCTGCTGCCCCTGCTTTTTCATAAACTTTAA
>USPX01000100.1 GCA_900556665.1 uncultured Eubacteriales bacterium | reverse complement strand
AAGTTATATCAGCAAAAATCATATTTTTGTTGGTGGGAAAGTTGAGTATATAATATTTACCAATATACTTGTTAAAGATAAAGCTTTATAATAGTAGTAGGGCTTAACCCTTAAAAGTGACTTGATGATTAAAATTCTAGAGACTTAATCATTAAGAGTAAATAAAAATAAAGACGACTTAAAAGCTTAATAAGCTAAATGGAAGAGATGTGACGTGTGAGTATATTTAGGGGGTGTAGTTTAGTGAATGAGGTAGAACGTTTAGGGGATCGTTCAAAGAAAGAAATCTATTGTAATTGTTGTGGAAAACCAATTATAAAAACTACTTTAAAAGATGTGACTATGGATTACGTACACATTGAAAAAGAGTGGGGATACTTTTCAAACAAAGATTTAACAAGACAAATGTTCAATATTTGTGAAAGGTGTTATGATAAATGGGTTTCTACTTTTGAAATCCCTGTAGAGGAATATCCCGTAGAAGAAATACATGTTTACACAGACGAAGAAATAGAAATATTAAATGAAGCATATAGAGCTTCAGGTGCAATATAAAAAATAGGCGCTACGCAAAAGTGTAGTGCCTTATTTTTTTGTCAATAAATAAATCGTTAAAAGACGTTTGCTTATAAGTTCTAATGGGAATAATTTGACTACTAAGTACATAGTTGTCCTTATACATTGTAACAATGCATATAAAAGGATATAATATGAGTAGCGAAAAGAAAGGAATTATAAAATATGTTAGACATTTGTTTACTCGGAACAGGCGGCATGCTGCCTTTACCAGACCGTTATTTAACAGCAATGATAGCAAGATATAATGGCAGAAAACTTTTAATAGATTGTGGCGAAGGAACACAAGTAACAATGAGAATGTTAGGTTGGGGGTATAAGACTCTCGATATCATTTGTTTTACACATTATCATGGAGATCATGTAACTGGACTTCCTGGATTATTATTAACACTTAATAACACAGGTAGAACGCAGCCACTTACAATTATTGGACCACCAGGACTTCGTAAAGTAGTAGAAGGATTAACTGTAGTGAGTCGTGATATTGCGTTTAGTCTTAATTTAATTGAATTACCATATGAAAAACAAACTGTTACAGTTGGAGAGTTTCATATTACAGTACAACCTGTACCACACAATGTAAAATGTTTTGCGTATACAATTGAAAATCATAGAATGCCTAAGTTTATTGTAGAGAAGGCGAGAAAAAATAATGTACCACAGAAGTTATGGAAGCAGCTTCAACAAGGTAATAGCGTAACTTTTGAAGGACAAATTTATACACCAGATATGGTACTTGGTGAGGCTAGAAAAGGGATCAAAGTATCCTATGCTACAGACTGTAGACCAACAGAGGCATTAAAAGAATTAGTTACAGATTCTGATTTATTAATTTGTGAAGCAATGTATACAGACGATAGTTACTTAGATCAAGTGAAGAAGCATAAACATATGTTAGCTTCAGAAGCAGCTACACTTGCTAAAGAAACAGGTGCTAAAGAATTATGGCTCACACACTATAGTCCAGCAGTACCAAATGCATATATAGACCCAACAGGGGCACAAAAGATTTTCCCAAACACTAAAGCAGGTTACGATAGAATGGTAACAACAATCGATTTCCAAGATAAATAGTAGACATAGCGTTAGGATAAGCGTACTAAAATAATAATATAGGGGAACTTAATAAAAGTTTAGAGGAGGGTGTCTATGAGAAAATTTGGAATTATTATCTTTATGATCGCAATATGTGTTGCATACTTTTTTTATGCAAAGGAAAGACCAGGCATTAAAAGTGAAGTTGGGACAAATGCCATTCAAGTAGATAAAAAGTTTGAAGATATAAAAGAGAAACTAGAAGAAGAGTATCCAGTCACAGCTAAGGAAGTTATAAAGGTGTATAATGAACTTATGGGATATGCATACTGCAGCAGTATGAAGGATGAATATATTGAGGGGTATGTAGATGCTATAAGACTTTTATATTCTAAAGAACTTTTAAAACTTAATTCTAAAGAAAAACAAGTTGCTGCTATTACTGCAGAACGTGTGGCAGAAGTAGATAAACCACTTGTTGTGATTGAAAGCTCAATTGAAACAGTTGTTAAACCAGAAGTTGATGGCAAAATAAGTGATACTGAGGCACAAGTAGAAGTTAAACATAGCACAAATAAAAGTGATATTTTAAGAACTTATACATTGATTAAAGAAGATGGAAAATGGAAAATCAAGAGTTGGAAAGACGAAAAATAACAATCAGTGGAGGAACAAAAGATGAAAGACGTAACAATACTTGCTATTGAAACATCATGTGACGAGACATCGGTAGCAGTTGTAAGAAATGGGAGAGAAGTACTCGCAAATAGTATTTCAACACAAATTCCATTACATGAATTATATGGAGGGGTTGTACCGGAGATTGCCTCTAGAATGCATGTAGAAAAGATTAACTTAGTAATTGAAGATGCACTTCAAACAGCAGGTATGACATTTGATGATATTGATGTAGTTGGTGTAACTTATGGACCAGGATTAGTTGGTGCGCTTCTAGTAGGTGTAGTAGCAGCTAAAGCTATTGCGTTTGCTAAAAACAAACCATTAGTAGGTGTGCATCATATTGAAGGGCACATTGCGGCTAATTATATTGAACACTTAGATTTAGAGCCACCATTCTTATGTCTTGTTGTATCAGGTGGACACACAAATTTAGTTTATGTAGAAGACTATACAAACTATGAGATTATTGGACGCACTAGAGATGATGCGGCTGGTGAAGCCTATGATAAGGTGGCTAGAGCTATTGGCCTTACTTACCCAGGCGGTCCTAAAATTGATAAACTTGCTAAAGAGGGTAATAAAGATGCTATTAAGTTCCCAAGAGCAATGAAGGATGGCAGCTATGATTTCAGCTTTAGTGGGGTAAAATCAGCAGTACTTAATCATATTAATGGTGCTAAAATGAAGGGCGAAGAAATTAATGCAGCAGATATTGCAGCTTCATTCCAAGCAAGTGTTGTAGACGTACTTGTAGAAAAAGCAATGCAACTTGCAAAAGAAAAAAATATTGATAAGATTGCATTAGCTGGCGGTGTATCAGCTAATCAAGGGCTTCGTAATGCCATGGAAGCAGCTTGTGCAAAAGAAGGTAAAAAATTATATTATCCAGGACTTAAATTATGTACAGATAATGCAGCAATGATTGGTTGTGCAGCATATTATGAATATCTTAAAGGAACAAGAGCAGATATGACATTAAATGCAGTACCTAACTTACCACTCGGTAAAAAATAACGAAAGAAGAGAGGCAGGCTATGAAACAAGTTATTAGAATTCTTATTTCAGGAGTAATAGCTGGACTGATTGCATTAGGTATTACAGAATTACAAGCAATGGGTTTGATTCCGAAATCTATTGAGGGTACGTTAAATAGCATATATGTGAATAAAGAAATTATTATATTTGTTTTAGCATTTGTGCTTATGTTCTTTACTATAAGTATTCCCCTTTCAAGAAGGATGGCAGAAAAGATTGATAAGAGCATTAGTAAGTATCCTATGCAAGAAATATTAATGTATATTATAGGACTTGGAATAGGTCTCTACGTAGCCTATCTTGCGAGTACGGCGTTTAAAACATCAGGCAATAATAGAATTAGCGAGATACTTATTTTGCTTATATATGTTGGGCTAGGAGGCTTTGGGATTTATCTTGTTCATTTAAAGAAAGAAGAGATTAAAGGTTGGATTAGTAAAAAGGGAGAAGCCTTAACACATACAAGTCCAGCTAAAATTCTAGATACAAGTGTGATTATTGATGGTAGGATTCTAGATATTATCAATACAGGTTTTATAGAAGGTAAAGTAATTATTCCATCCTTTGTTTTAGATGAGTTACGTCATATAGCCGATTCTTCAGATGTACTTAAGCGAAATAGAGGAAGACGTGGACTTGATATTTTAAATGAAATTAGAAATACTAAATTAAATACAGTTGAAGTAATAGACATTGACTATAGTGAGATAGAAGAAGTAGATAGCAAACTTTTAAAGCTTGCTAAGCAGATACAAGGTAAAGTAGTTACAAACGACTTTAATCTTAATAAAGTAGCGAGATTTCAGAAGGTGCCTGTACTCAATATAAATGATCTTGCTAATGCCATTAAACAAGTTGTATTACCAAATGAAGAGATGAGGGTACAGATTGTTAAGGAAGGTAAAGAGCAAGAACAAGGATTAGCATATCTTAATGATGGAACTATGATTGTTGTAGAAGGTGGCCGAAAATATGTAGGTAAGAATGTAACGATTATAGTAAATACGGTTTTACAAACTTCAGCAGGTCGTATGATTTTTGCTAGAGTAGGTGCTGTAAATAATTAGTTTATAGGATATAGAGGGGAAACAATGCAAAGTATTAAAAACGTACTTATAAATTATAAGTTAACTATATTAGCTGTGATACTTATATTAGTTTTAATTCTTATGCCAGCTAGTGACATACCATCAGTTGGGATTCCAGGTATAGATAAACTCGTACATTGTGGCATGTTTGGCTTTTTAACTTTATGCTATTATGGAGAGTATTATTACAAACATAAAAATAAACCAAGAGCTTTATATGCTATGGGAAGTGTAGCAATGTATGCAGCACTTACAGAATTTATGCAGCTGTATGTACCAGGTAGAGCCTGCGACTTTATAGATTGGTTAGCAGATTGTACAGGCATTATATTAGCGGTAATATGCTTTGGTGCATTTATAAAATGGTTAAAAGAAAAAAGATAAAACGAGGAGGTTTTTAAAAACCTCCTCGTTTTATTTATATGAGTTGTTTATTAAGCTTTAGCTGAGTGATATTTCCAGAACATATAAGCAGAAACAAATAATAGACCGCAGATTAAAGCATAGTAAATGAATAAAGGATTTTGAAGACCTACAACGAGAATGATAATAGAACCAAGAATCGCTAAGATAGGTGTTACAATTCCTTTCCAAATACTTTTAATTTCACGTTTAATCCCTAAACGAAGCACTTGTACATAAAGAAGTACAAAGGCTATATAGTTAAGTGTAATAGAAATCTCTGATACATCTGAGTTAGGGAGTAAGTTGAATTTTTGAGTAAGATAGTGTACTGCTAACCAGAATAATACGATAACGAATCCAACTAATGTAGAAGCAATAGGGAAATCGAATTTTTCATTAACCTTAGAAATTTTATCTGAGCAAGGGAACATGTTTCTAAGTGCTAAAGAATAAGGTGAACGACAAAGTCCCATAGTTAATCCATTAGCAGTTCCAAGTACAGAGATAAGAACGAATACTAAAATAGCTTTAGCTCCTAAAGGTCCAAATAATTGATTAGCGGCAATATCAACGTGACTATCGCCAGCTGCCATAATTACTTCTGGGCCTAAATATGTAGAAATACCTATGAAGTAAAGTAAGTAAATAGCAAGAATAAATAATGGTGCACAGATAAGTGCTAAAGGAACATTTTTCTTTGCATCTTTAACTTCATGTGAAATAGCTGTAGCTGTGATCCAACCATCGAAAGCGAATACAATAGGTACAAGAGCTGAAAGCCAAGAAAGGTTAGAATTCTGTGGTGAAGCAGTACTAGCTGCTTGAATTGACTCTACTGGACTGCCAAATACAAAACCTGCTATACCAATTAATGCAAGAGGAATGAGTTTGATAACAGTTGCACTTGTTTGGAATAAACCAGCAAGTTTTGAGGCAAATGCATTCATACAAAATACAATAATACAAGTAATTAAACCAATAAAGATTTTGCTTTCTAACGAACCTTCAATGCCAAATAAAATTTCACCATATACTCCTACTACATAACAAACTACCGCAATAAGTGTAGGATAGTAAAGGAAGGTTTGGAACCAACCTAATGCACAGGCAATTCCACCGTTATATGATTCTTCAGCATAACTAATAATACCACCTGGTTTATCATTTCTAGCTGCAAGTTCAGCAACGGTTAAACTACCAAAGATAATACTAATTGCAGCGATACAGAAAGCTAATGCACCAAGTAGGATATTTCCGTTTGTAGCAATAAGGATATTATCGCTTTTAAAGAAAATGCCTGACCCAATAACAATACCAATAATCATGGCAATACACGTTGAAAGGCCGTATTTGTTTTTTGTCGACATGATGTATAACTCCTTTTATGTCAAATTATATAGTTCACTATTATATAGGGAACTAGGCTAGTTAACAATAATTTTTTTGTAAACACTAATTATAATTAATGTGAATAAAAAATATTGTTTAATGAATTTATATACATAATAAGGGGAGTAGGGAAGGTGAAAAAAATAAAAACATAAAAAGTTAAATAAAGTAATAAAGAAGGTGTATAAAAATAGGATTAATGATAAAGTAATAAGGAATAACTTAATATAAACTTATAAAGAGGTGAGACATGGAAAAAATATCAGTAATCATAGTAGCTGGTGGTAGTGGTAAACGTATGGGGATGGCTATTAAAAAGCAATATATTCTATTAGAAGAGAAGGAAGTACTGGCGCATACTATAGAAGCATTTAATAATTGTACATTTATAGATGAGATTATAGTTGTAGTAGGCGAGGAAGAAATAGAAGCTACTAGGGAAAATATTATTAGAAAATATGGATATACTAAAGTAAAAAAAGTAGTAGCAGGTGGAAAAGAACGTCAAGACTCAGTATATAATGGACTTATAAATACAGATGATCAGTCTAAATATGTAATGATTCATGATGGGGCAAGACCATTTATTACAAAAGAAACAATAAGTAAAGCGCTAGAAGTGGTTAAACAAAATAAAGCTTGTGTAGTAGCAGTGCCGGTAAAAGATACAATTAAAGTAGTTAATAATACATCTAAAGAAATAGAACATACACCTAAAAGAGAAACGCTCTGGAGTGTACAAACACCTCAATGTTTTGAAAAAGACATGCTTTTATCAGCATATGAGTTTGCACATGAAAATAATCTAGCCGTAACAGATGATAGCATGCTAGTAGAGGCATATGGTAAAAAGGTTTATATCGTAGAAGGCGACTATACTAATATTAAGATAACTACTAAAGATGATTTGATTCTAGGTAAAGCTATATTAGAGGCAAGTAAAATAGAAGGTAGTAATGAATAGCGTTTTATTATAGTAGGAATACTAACGATGAAACTATGTATTAAAGAAGTAACTAATAGGAATAATAATAGGGTTACTTCTTTAAATACAAAGAGGCTAAAAGGATAGGAATAGTTGTATTAACATAGTATATAAATGAGGCTTTAAAAAAAATAAAATAAAATATAAAAAAAGTGTTGACGTATG
>USPX01000099.1 GCA_900556665.1 uncultured Eubacteriales bacterium | reverse complement strand
TATATATCTTAAAGTCATTTTCTTCTCTAAGCGATACTAATTCTATGGATTGTTTTTCTAATTTATCTAAAAATGCATCTAGTTTATCTACAGTTATATCCTTAACTTCAAATACTATTGTAGGTGAATCTTTTTCAACAACTGGAAGTAAAACATCAGTATCTATTATATCTCTTATATAAGATGGTACATTGCTGTCATTTTTAAAGTTTACTATATTTATAGTCATACTATCAGATTTGCCACTTCCATCTGTTGTTGATGCAGTTATAGTTACTTTTCCTTGAGATTTCGCAACTATTTGAGCTTGATTATCTACAACTTTTAAAGATGCTATATTTTCATCACTGATTGTCCATTCTATGTCCCTTATTTGAGCTTCTTTATTTATAGATGCAGTTATAACTTTTGTATTATCTATATACATTTTATTATCAGATTTATCATTTATAGTTATACTTTCAGCTAATACAATATATTTTTTAACAATTACAGTTATTGTCTTTCTTGTAGTTATGCCTTTACTATCTGTAACACTATACTTAACTGTATATGTTCCTGCCTTAGATGTATCTACATTATTTTCTATAACTTCTATCTTAGATGTTATATCTACACCATCACCATCTATTGCACTTATTCCAACCTTAGGATCAAATTTATCTCCTACTTTTATAACTTTATCTTCTGCTGTTATAACTGGTGCTTTGTTTATTACAGTAGACTTTGGATTTACAGTTACTTTACTTTGAGCTCTACTAGTCTTACCTTTACTGTCTGTTGCACTATATAAAACTTTATATTCTCCAGCAACATTTGTATTTACATTACTGTCAACCTTTAATTCTATATCTTTATCTTCATCATTTACAGTTACGCCTTCAGTCGGGTTAAATTTATCTCCAACAGATATGGTGTGATCTTTAACACCTAATATAACTGGTGCTTTATTTCCAATTACTGTTAATGTTATTTCTTTTGTTGCTGTATTATTATAAATATCTGTAGCTGTATAAGTTAATGTATATGTAGTATCCTGTTTAGGATCTAGATCAAGAGATTTATCAACTTTAACCTCTACTTTAACATCTCTTCCTTTTTTATCAGTTGCAGATACTCCTTCAAGTGGTTTAAATATACTTCCGCCATCTATAGTAATATCTTTTAATTCTTCTCCATTAATTGTTATAGTTGGAGGCTCAGTTATATTATCTAAGGCTACATTTACTTGAATTGTTAAAGCATCAGATTTTAAAGTATTATCCTTAACTACTCTAATCTCTAATTCATATATACCTGGAGTATTTTCAGCAAATTCAGTTATTACTTTATTATCTTTTTTAACTTCTAAAGTTAGGTCTTTATCACCATCTTCATGATCTATCTTTAGACCTATTTTCTCTTCTAATACTTTAGGTGTTAACTCAAGTTTTTCACCTTCAACTATATTTATATATCTTTCATCTGAAGATATTGTTGGTGCTGTATCTATAGCTATATCTTTATTATCATGTGTTACACCTAAATTATTGTATTCCTTATTTGTATTACTTACATATTTGTATTCATCTTCTTTATTTGGAACTACTTTATATGTTTTACTTCCAACTGAGTCACCTTTAACATCTAATTCAAATATTTCTATCTTATTTCCTGTTTTAGGTAGTGAATTCTCAGAAGTTATTAAAACATCTATAGTATTATTAGATCTATTATAAGTGTAATCAGTAAGTATACTATTAGTCTTAGTTGAGTATTCTTTATTTTTTAATCTTTTCTCAACCTCTTTTTTTACTAAGTCATTTATACTATTTTCTCCGTCCTTTAAGCTTACTCCATCTAGTTTTATACTAAATTGAATAGACTTAGGTATATCTTGTACATTATCTATAGAAACCTTTACTGTATCACTATCAACTCTTTCAACGTCTAATTTTAGCTGATTTCTTGTTCTAGCATTTTTTTCATTTGTCAGTTTAGGAACTGCATAAGCAATAGCTGCCGTTGATGTTATTACCAAAGTTGATGCTATGGCAGCCTTTACTGATGGTTTTAGTTTTCTCATTAGCTAATTCCTTTCTATTTGTTAGGAACTACCTAAATAGGTAGTCCCTTTTTTATTTGTTATCTATTTTCAAATACGTTTTTTACTATTTCATTATTTACTTCTATAACTTTGTCATAAGAAGATTTTATTGCTCTTGATTTACTACTATTTAAGTCTATTTGTGGTAAATCATCTAAACTTTCTGGTAAATCTACTAAGAAAGTATCACTTACTAATCTTTGTCCTACTGGAGCTTTGTTTTCATCTAATTTGTTATATCTATATAATTCAGCTTTAATTTGCTTTCCTTTTATATTTCCAGCTTCATTTTGTTGCTCTGGAGTTATCCAATATACCCAGTTACCCTCTGTAACTGCACCTAACTCTGAGTTTTCTGGTAAATTAGCCAGTAATATAGTTTGAGCTTTCATAGCAAAGTTTCCATTATCCTCATTTAATACTAATGGTATATTGTATGCAGGGTCACCTTTGTACTCTCCAGTTACTATTATAGAACCAGCTGGTATAGATTTACCTGGTGCATATTCATAAGCTGATTTTAATCTGCCTACTCCATTTTTGTAGATTTGGTCATTGTTATCTATTCCGATTTCTATATTATCACCTTGTGGTCCTAATATATCAAGTTCTGCTATAGATATAGTTTGTGCACCTTTTGCCACTAACTTAACGTACTTAGCATTATAAGCCCATAATTGGCTATTATCACTATTTCCATTTTCATTGAAGTAAATTGTATTTTCTCTAGTTGTATCAAATTTACCTGAGTGAGCTTTCGTCCATTTACTTCCATCTTCACTTACATAAACTTCATAGTTACTTATTGGAGAATAAGTTACTTCTTTACTTCTGCTAAATAAATTCTTTAATGAGAATTTCTTCTTAGCTGTAACTCCTGGTGTATATTTAAGCCCCACAACAGATTTACTTCCATCCATTTCAACTGTTACATATGGATCTCCTGAAGCAACCTGACCACTGTTATTAGTTGCTTTAGATGCATTGTATACTGTTGATTTATCATTATCTTTTATATTATTAATTGTTCCATCTTCAACATGACCATGTCCTGTATGTTCATCGGCAACATCTTCACTACTTCTTGTATTAGTATCAAATTTCCAGTTAGATTTAGATATACTTCCATCATGAATAACTTTTACAGTACCTATTTCTGTTACTTCAGTTACATTTAAGTCATAATCATAAGCTCTAACTTTATATTCAAATGTTCTATTATTTAGTGTATCTATAATATCTGTATATGTAGTTGTTTCACCTTCAAGATTTCTCTCAACAAATCCACATACAGCTTCTTTAGTTCCATTTGCTGTTGATTCTTTTCTTATTATTTCGTATCCAAGAATCTTATTAGAATCTTTAGTTGCGCTGAATTCTAGTGGTACTTCTTTTTGATTTAAATAAGTCTTATTAGTTATCTTATTTCCATCTTTATCATTTCCAAATGAAGCATTTACCTTAGTATCTTTTGCCATAACTAAAGAACTTTGGTTATTATTTTTATTAGCTTCAAGCCTAATTCTTCTTACGTTATCATTTAAGTAGTAAATTGCTTTATCCTCTTTTGGATATCCTTTACTATTTAAATATTTATTAGTGTTAGGACTAGCTACTAATCCCCATTTTTCAAAGAATTCTCTTAAATCTTTTCCTACTGCATCTGATGCTCTCATTATGAATGTTTGAGCAGTTCTGTCATGACCTGCTTCATTTGGAGCAATTCCTTTTTCTCTAGTAACTCTATATAACTTAGCATAGAAAGTATCATTTTCTATATTAGCATCCGTATTAATATCTAACATCTTATATGTGTTATCATTATCATATGCTAAATGTAATTGCCAGAACATTGCCAGTTTAACAAGTCCAGAACTTGCAAGTCCTACACTTCCTGATGTTACCTTATCATATACTTGGTCATATGCACCTTCTATTTTTGACTTAGTTTCATCATTGAAAGTTTGAGTCATAAGAGCTAGTATATTGTTTGTAACCTCTGCATAAGTTAATCCTGCTACATCATGAACGTGTCCTATTTCATGGCCTATTCCCCATCCAAATAATTGACCTTCATCTTTATTTACTAAGTTTCCATTGCTATCAAATTCAAATGGTACTGATTGCATCATTCCAGCAACTGAACCATATCCTATACCAACATGATGACTTGATGCATACATAAATGCTCCTGTAAACATTCTTTGGTATTTTATATTTATACGATTTCTAGGAGCTCTATTATCATCAAAGAATTGTCGCTCACTTTTCCCGTTAAGTTTACTTAATGCAGTTGTTCCTATTTTCCCATCTCCATCAAAGTCTATTGGTTCTTCAAGTAAACCTTGTTGAGCATAAGATACTTTCATTATTTGCTCCCAAGCAAGTAATGTTTTATATAATCTATCTACTTGTTCTTCTTCTGTAGATAGTCCTGATGTTATTCCTTCAAGGGCTTTATTTGCAGCAAGAGATAAAGTTATTCTATCCCCTTCTATTTCTGTACTATTTAATATAGAAGTTTCTGAATCATATTTGTATATGTTGTTTGTCTTATCTTCAACAGATACTTCTTTTGGATATCTATCTGGTAAAGTCCTTACATATGATTTTAATTCTCTTATATAAGTTCTTATTGCATCTTTTGCCTGAGATTCTTTAGATGCATCATCTATTATATTATTTAAGTTTAAGTGAGGTACTTGAGTTCCTCCACTTACACGAACTTGTACTACTTGATTATCATTATAATTGCTATCAAAACTTAAATATAAGTTTCCACCTTTTTCACAATCCATATTAAATGCAGATTTAGGTATAATTATTTCATTTTTACCTACACTTAATTTCTGAGTATAAGTTTGAACAGCAGTTCCACTTTCTCCATAATGTTGAGTTATAGCTAAATTAAACTTAGTATTTTTATTTTTTGATCCTATATATATATTAACTTTGTCGCCTGGTTTTACAGCCACACCTAAAGCTTGATAATTATTACTTTGACCAATTGTATTCTTTGTACCTGTATTTCTTATTTCAGAGTCAAGATTTATTATCTTATCACTTAATTTAATATCATCTAATAAGTCTTGTGCTCTTTGTAAGTTCTCTAATATTACAGCTTGGTTTGGATGATATTCCATACTTGCTGGATCTATAGCATTAGCTCTTTACAAGCTCATCTATCTTTTCTTGAGTTACACCATCACTTAACTCTAACATTAAATCATCTTTAAATAATGCATTTACATCATCCTCTAAACTATCATACTCATAGAATTTAACTTCTGATATACTTACAGCTCTTCTATACTGAGGATAAACTGATATACCTATTCTAATTTTCTTAGTAGTAACAGGCTCATTTAAGTTTATATTTACAACTTTTCCATTATCACTTTCATTGAATTTTGAGCCTACACTTTTCCATGAACTTGTACTTTCATCATAGTACTCTATCTTTGTTTGATAAGTAACTTCTTGATTTGTATCTAATCTTCTTATAACCTTTAAGCTACCTATTGTATACTCTTTATCAAAAGTTACAACTGGACCATTACTTCCATAATCCCAGTCCATATACTCCCAATATGTAGTATAGTCATTATCTAAAATAGCATCTGAATCAGTTGAAGTTCCACATGGATAATCTATACTTACTATATGTTGTGTTGTTTCATTTACACCATTTGGAGTATTTATCAGCTTATAATTAGTTGTAACTGGTGGAACTAACTTAATTGTAGAACCTAAATAAGTTTTAGATAGTCCTCCTGTTCCGTGATGATTTGTAGCTGTCATTTTTATTTCATAAGTAGATTGATCTTCTAATCCTTCTATTGTATATGTTGTATTTCTTATTAATTCATCAGCATCAGTTTTTTGATCTGATTTTAAATCTGCTACACCATCTGGTATATTGTTAGTTGTATCAGAGTCTACATATTTAGGCTCATTAGGGTCATTAGCTTTTATCCAAGCTCCACTTCCAACTTTTCTATAATATAAATCATAATCCTTAGCTTTTTTATGACTCTTCCAACTTACTTTAAGTCTCTTATATTGACCTTCAATTGTTATACCTTCTGGACCTTCTGGCGCAGTTTCTGGTATTACTTGTAATTCAACTATAGAGTCCGCTCCAAACTTATTTCCGTCTACACCACTGGCATTTTGTTCTAATTTTCCTGTTGTAGAGTTCCATGCTTGTGGATTATAGTTTGCATCTACGTTATCTGGTATTCCATCTTTGTCATTTGAGTTAGTTTCTTTATTAGTAGTACCTACTTTATTTGAGTCATAACCTTCTTGCTCATCTTTATATCCACTTTTCCAATCCCCAGAAAGTGACTGTATACTAACTCTATATGTTGAATATCCATTTACTTCTTCTATTTTCAGTGTATTTTCACTTGTTTTATATGTTTTAGTAGATTGAACATTTCCTTTTTCATTCAATTCTTCAACCTTTAACTCATACCCTGTTACGTTAGTTTCATGATCCCATCCTACTGTCATAGATTCATTTCCTACAGCTGTTGTACTAGTGAAATTATTTATAACAGGTATATTCATATTAGGTTCTGGTAATTCTTTATAAACATTATTTAAGAACTCAACCTTAGCTATCTCTGTTAAATTCTTGTTTGATCTACTACCAGTAACATTTATAGTTATCTCACTTACTGCAACTTGTTTTCCTAAGTCTATAACTATATCTTCTTGAGAAGATTTTTTTGAAGTAGCTGTATTAAAATTAACTACTAAATCCTCTCCATTATCATCATTTGGTATAACTACATTACCAGAAGTTGGTGCATTTTCACTAGAAGCGCTTATAACTATTTGCTCTGTAAGTTTAGCTTGGTTATTACCTTCTGATAAATTTAATTTTAATGATACAGGATTATTTTCATTTATTGGAGCATCAGTGCTAGTTTTTAATTCAACACTACTTCCATTATCTTTTAATATATCCTTTATATCTACTTCTGTATCTACTATTGTAGATCCCATTAACTGTACAGTTGCATTTTCAGGATTTATTATAGGATTTGTATCTAAAATCACTGCATTATTAACACTCTTATCAATATTTTGATGAATATAAGTTAAATCCGTTATATCTATTTTTCCATCTCTATTTAGATCAAACTTTTTATTACTTGATTTAACTTCTGAAGATGATTCTCTCTTTATTTGATTTTTTAATGCATCATAATCTGAATCTTTTATTAAACCATCTTCATTTACATCTCCAGCTAAAAATACTGCTGGATAAACTTCTTCCTTACCATCA
>USPX01000098.1 GCA_900556665.1 uncultured Eubacteriales bacterium | reverse complement strand
CTTAGCCTCTCATAAATTACGGAAGGAGTATCCTCTCACCCACCACTACCTCAGCCAACCTATTTTCGGACACCCTAATATTTCTTTAAATTCATTAATGTTTGTAGGATAGGCAGCTTGATTTGGTAAAAGACCTTTTGAAACTAGCATTTCATATATATCTAGTAGCATAGGACGCTTTAAATTAGCTTTTTTTAGAATCTCATCGGATTTAAAGATTTCAATAGGCTTGCCATCTGCTATAATTTCTCCATTATCAAAAACTAAAATCCTTTCAGCCCATCTATAAGCAAAATCTACATCGTGGGTAGAAATTAATAAAGTCTTTCCTTCATCAGCAAGATTACTTAGTACGCCTTCTAACATTTGTGCATTATGTGGGTCTAAAGCTGCTGTTGGTTCATCAAAAATAATCATCTCAGATTGCATAGCTATAATATCTGCAATGCTTACTCTTTTCTTTTCTCCTCCACTTAAATAATGTGGTGGTCTATTTTTAAATTCCGTTAAGTTCATATACTCTAAAGCTTCATCTACTCTTTTGATTACCTCATCTTTTGGTAGTTTTAAGTTCATAGGCCCAAATGAAACTTCTCCTAAAACTGTAGAAGCTATAATTTGATTATCTGCATCTTGAAATACAATGCCTACATTTTTTCTAAGTTCATTTAGATCACTTTTTTTATATGTAATCTTTTTATCACGATAATAAATTGCACCATGTTCTGGTCTTAAAACGCCATTGATATTTAAGAAAAAGGTAGACTTTCCTGCACCATTTGAACCTAATACTGCAACTCGTTCTCCTTCATAAATCTCTAAATTAATCCCATTTAAAGCAGCTTTCTCTTCAGAATATGCATAGTGCAAATCTTCAATTTTCATAAGTAATTTTCTCATTGTCTTCTCCTCTTTCCTAGTATGTTATAATCCAGACTCCTAGCACTATAACTATATAACTTATCATACATAAACACTGCTCTTTATTAATTGGCTTTTCTTCATCTAAAAATGCAAGGGTGCCATCATAACATCTAGATTCCATGGCATCATAATACATAGATGCTTTACGTAATGAAACTAATAACAAATTACTTGCTATACTTCCAAAAGAATAACATGCTGTCTTATAATCACAATATCCAAGCCTTGACTGGGCTGAATTTTTCATTCTGCACTGTGCATCCATAATGATAAAAATATATCTATAAATTAAATACATGAGCTGAATCATTAACTTAGGTACTTTTAAACTACTTAATACACTAATGATTTCACCTGATGGTGTTGTCAATGTCATCATATACATTGCACTAATAGCTGCAAGTGCTTTTCCCCATAAATTAATAACTACATGTAAATTTTCCTTCGTTGTATAAATATATATATTGGCTAGTCTTATGGCATAATCCCCTACTTCTACTCTTGCAAATCCAAACACTATTGCTATACTGCCTAAAACTAAAAAGATAATAGGAATAGTCATTACAGCTATATAATCATGTACTGACAATCTCCCTTTAATTACAATTAAATATATCATAACTAACATAATCACTACTGAGACATATAAATTATTTGCCACAATGCTTAATAAAAGCATTAACATAGCAAATCCTACTTTAACTCTAGGATTCCAATTTCTTAACTGTGACAAGTATGCATACTGATCAATAGAAAAAACACCTTCATTATGACTATGTTTGAAATGATGTCGCTTCTTATGTCTATGATTAGCTCCTTGTACCTTCATCTTATGCGTACTCCCTATATCTATTTTTTATATTATAATACCCCAAAAATTCTAATTCTTCTATAAAAAAAGTTATCATCTATGTACGTAATATTCTACTTCTAGCTTATTCGTGCAAAATGATAACCTATTCTATATCCTCTATTTTTAATTAATGCAATTGCTTAATGCTATTTTATCTTCTTCTCCAGTTCTAATACGAACAACTCTTTTAATGTCTGAAACAAAGATTTTTCCATCCCCAATCTGACCTGTTCGAAGTACCTTCTTTGCAACCTCAATTACATCATCTACAGGCACTGTACAAACTACAATATCGACTTTAATCTTATCTAATAAATGTACCTGTTTTTTGACACCTCTTACTATAATTTCTTTTCCACTTTGTATACCACACCCTCTTACTTCTGTAAGTGTCATACCCATAATGCCTATCTTAAGCATTTCTTCTCTAAGTTCTTGAAACTTTTCACGTCTTGTAATAATTGTAACCTTACTCATCTGATCTGCCATAACATTACCTCCTATTTATAAAATACCTTATAGTGCTTGGCTGCCTTCCTCACCAGTTCTAATACGTACAATTCTTGACTCTTCTTCTACAAAGATTTTTCCATCCCCGATTTTACCTGTATGTAATACCTCTTTTGCTTTAGCAATAATCTTATCTACTATTGATTCAGATACAACAACTTCAAACATTACCTTAGGTAATAGTCTAACTTCCGACTTAACGCCTCGGTAATAACGTACTTCTGCTCTTTGAACCCCGCATCCCTCAACATTTGTAACAGTCATTCCATCTATGCCAATTTCTTTAAGTGCTCTGCGCAGCTCCTCTTCCTTTTCCCTTCGTGTAATGATAGTTACACGATCTAATATTTCATTCATTATCATTACCTCTTCCCTTTTGATATTCCTCACACTTGTTTACAAATGCCTTGAAAATTTTTAAGCTATTCTCATCTTTTTTATATGAAAATTCCGGATGCCATTGTGTCGCCATGATAAATCTTTTTGTTGGCATATATACTGCTTCTACTAAACCATCTGGTGCTACTGCCATAACTTCTAAACTAGGTGCTACATCTTTTATACCTTGATGATGATAACTATTTACCTCTAACCTTTCTTCTTCAACAATATCATATAGCAATGTATTTTTATAAATCTCTACACTATGTATGGCCTTATCATACGGAGGTTTTTGCACATGCTTTACATCGCTTGGTAATTGTGTTGGTATATCTTGATATAAGCTGCCACCTAAACAAGCATTAAATAATTGAAGTCCTCTACATATACCATAAGCGGGCTTATTCTCCTCAATGACTTTTTTAAACAATTTGACTTCCATACTATCTCGTTTCTCACACAACTCACTGCAGCTTAAATTTAATTCTTGATAGAGCTTAGGATCAATATCTTGTCCTCCACTAAATATGACACCATCTAACTTTTGCATTAAGGAATTTATGTCCTCTGTATCTTCTGTTAAAGGTAACATAACCGGTATCCCACCAGCTTTTTTTATGCCATTCATATATCCAGGTAACATCCAATAGCTATCTTTTTGTTTATCAACTAAGGGTACTATTCCAATTATAGGTTTCATAAATTTTCCTCCTATTCCAGTTATATTTAATATAAGTATTAATATAAACTAAGAATATACCCTGGACCGCCCCACTAAAAAGGCTCAGTTTTAATCTTTATCTAGGGGACAGTTACTATTTTCTCTCTAAATAAGCTGTATATCGCTTTAGGCTATACAGCTTATTTTTCTACTTAGAACTTCACCTATTTTTTTACAACCTGGTCTAATTTTGTCTTCCTTAATGGCATTAAATCCCATTAAGAAGATTTCTTCATCTGCTTTTGATTGATCATACCAATAAGGCTTCGTACCATATATTCCAATCGATTCTTGCCTCATTTGCTTAATCATTTCTTCTTGATTAATACAACCTCGAATTTGCATTAATGTATGTACACCTGAAGGTTGTTTAAAAATCCTTACTTTATCATCTGTAAACTCTCTAATTGAGCTGTCTAATATATTATATTTTCGTTCATTAGCTAATACTAACTTTCTAATATGTTTTTCTAATAATCCATCATCTATAAATTGTGCTAACGCACTTTGATTGTAAGTAGGAAGTGCTGAATTATAAAACTTGTAACGTTCTTCATAGTTATCTAACAAGCTCTCAGGTAATATAAGATATGCACATCTTACTGAAGGAGAAAGTACCTTTGCTAAAGTTCCCATATAAATTACTCTATCTCCTGTATCTAATGACTGTAATGCCGGTATAGGCATAGTACCATAGCGAAACTCACTGTCATAATCATTTTCTATAATATAGGCATCCTTCTGGTCTGCCCAACGTAAAATTTTATTACGCTTTGTTATAGACGTTACTACTCCTGTTGGAAACTGATGAGATGGTGTAACATAAAGTAAATTACATGGAGATGCTTCTAATGCATCAATATCTATCCCATCTTCCAGTACAGAAATAGTTGTAAGATTATAACCTTTTTGTAAAAATATTTTTCGCATTGCATCATATCCGGGTTCTTCATAGGCAACTTGATATTCTTTATTTGATAAAAGGTTTGTAACAATATCTATGGCAAATTGGGTGCCAGCGCAAATAATAACTTGCTCTGGTTTGCATTTAACGCCTCTTTTTGCTTCTAAATATCTGCATAAACTTCTGTGTAATGCTTCACTACCTTTATTGATTTCATAAGGAATGGCACTATAGCTTGCTTCTTCTAAAATAGCATTTTGCATATACTTTCTCCATTTTTCCCATGGAAACATATCTGAATCTATACTAGAGTATTCAAAGTCATAACTTAATCTTTCTTTGAATTTATTAGCTGAAGAAGGTGTTTGTTTCTTTTGCTGAATGTTATATTGATTAAAATATTCATTTGAAATATCTTCGATATAATATCCTGAACCTGGTATTGAACGAATATAGCCTTCAGCTAAAAGCTGCTGATATGCTCTGTCTATAGTATTTCTACTTACCTGCAATTCCTTTGCCATGACTCTTACTGAGCTTAAAGCCGTATTCTTTTTTAAAGTGCCTTGAATAATATCTTCTCTTAGATCCTCATATAATTGCTCATATAATGGTTTGTTTGCCCTTTTATCCAAATAAATCATTTGTTACCTCCTCCTTCAGTTTTATTCTCAGTATATTTTCTATTAATTCCCTGCCTATTTTAGGTATTAAGTTGTTACTTATAATGTACTTTCTAAATCTTATTTCACAACAAATTCTGGATAAGCTTCTGAAGCATGTTCTTCAACATCAAGACCTGTAATCTCTTCTTCTTTTGTTACACGAAGACCTATAGTTTTCTTAATTAAAGTAAACATTATTCCTGTTGCACAAAGTACCCAAGCTGCTACACTTACTACACCTAATGCTTGAATGCCTAATAACTTAAATCCTCCACCATAGAAGAGTCCCATTGTTTCAGTTTCACGACAAGCAAATAGTCCAACACATAATGTTCCTATGCTTCCACATATACCATGTACACTAATTGCACCTACTGGGTCATCAATTTTAACAACTTTATCAAAGAATTCTACACTAAATACAACTGCTACTGCTCCAATTGCACCTATACATGCTGCGCCAACTAAATCAATATATTTACAACCAGCTGTTACTGCTACAAGTCCAGCTAATGTACCATTGATACAAACACCTAAATCTGGTTTGCCATAACGAACCCATGAAATACCAAGTGCTACTATTGAAGCAACTCCAGCAGCAATTGTTGTTGTAACTGCTGTATAAAGTACATTTTCGTTAAATGCAAGTTCTGAACCTGGATTGAATCCATACCATCCAAGCCATAAAATAAATAATCCAAGTGTAGCCATAAATAAATTGCTAGGTGGGAAGGCATTTACTTTTCCTTCTTTAGTATATTTACCAATTCTTGGTCCAACGATTAATGCACCCATAAGTGATGCCCAGCCCCCAGCTGAATGAACTGCTGTAGATCCTGCAAAATCCATAAATCCTATTTGAGAAAGCCAACCGCCTCCCCAAATCCAGTGTCCTGAAACAGGGTATATAAACGCACTAATTAAAAAACTAAATAATAGATATGATCCAAACTTTGTTCTTTCTGCCATAGCACCAGATACGATAGTTGCTGTTGCTGCACAGAAAACTAATTGGAAAAAGAAGAATACATTTGTAGAAAGTGTTTCTCCTGCATCATATCCTAATGGATTTACAAATAGGCTTGTCCCTATAATTCCTGCTTTATCTGCCCCATACATGAGTCCAAATCCTACTAAACAATAAGCAACTGTTCCAAGTCCAAAGTCCATTAAATTCTTCATTAAAATATTAATTGTGTTTTTCTGCCTTGCAAGTCCTGCTTCTAATAAAGCAAATCCTGCTTGCATAAAAAATACTAATCCCCCAGCAACTAATACCCACATTGAATTCATCATGTATTCCATATTATTAATCTCCTTTCCCTAGTAAATAGAGCAGCTTATATAAATTTATATAAACAAAAAAGACTATCAAGGGCGATACAACAACAACGTTGTTATTCTATCGCCTTTGATAGTCTTTTAAATTCTCTATTTACTTTTGATTATTTAATAATATAGATAAACAAGCTGACTTTATTTCCTTAAAGTATTAAAACTACTTTCACCACCAACCTCATAATATCAATCATTCTGATAATTGTCAATGTTTGAACTAAATTTTGCACAAAATTTATACCCTACTTTTATGATATATTTTCTAATTTATTTTCTCTCTACTAATTGTCCCCTTTGCGATATACTCAAGCGTTCCTTGACAACTAAAAACATTACTCTTAAAGTATTTATAAAATGGCTATATTATAACTCGGAGGTGGCTTATGGAACTTTATATCGGTGGACTTGCCCAAGGCAAATTAAACTATGTATTAGATCAAAAAGAAGATGTTAACCCTATTATATGTGATGGTGCTACTGCTACAGAATCGGAACTTTACACGGCAGATATCATTAATCACTTTCATTTATTTATTCAAAAAAGATTACAGGCCTCTCAAGATGTAGATCATTTACCTCATGCATTACTGCTTAAAAATCCCTATGTCAAAATTATCTGTAATGAAGTAGGTAGTGGTGTTGTACCTATGGAGAAGTCTGAGCGCATTTATCGTGAAAAGGTTGGGCGCCTTTGTCATACCTTAGCTAAATATGCTCAAAAGGTGGTGCGTATCCAATGCGGCCTTGGCACTGTTCTTAAGGAAAATAAAAATACTATGCTCTGCTGTTTCATTAGACACGGTCAAACAATGGGAAATCTCAGTAAGCGTTACATTGGGACTACTAATGAACCACTCTGCTCAGAAGGCATTACTATGCTTAAAGAACGTATCTCACAAAATATTTATCCAAAAGCAGAATTACTTTATGTCAGTCCTTTAATTCGCTGCCTAGAAACAGCTAAACTTCTCTACCCTACTACAACCGTCCAATGTTGTGAAGCATTACGTGAATGTGACTTTGGTGAATTCGAAAATAAAAACTACAAAGAACTTCAGGGTAATGCAAACTATCAAAAATGGATTGATAGTAATGGTACAATCCCATTTCCAAATGGTGAAGATCCTAATGCCTTTACTAAAAGATGTGTGGATGGCTTTTTATCTTATATTCATAAGACATTGGATTACTATAAGTCTAATGCCTCTTCTCCTAAAGCCTGGACTA
>USPX01000097.1 GCA_900556665.1 uncultured Eubacteriales bacterium | reverse complement strand
TTGAACGAACGTCAGTGAGTGAGTTCCGTGCGTTCATAGTCATAATGAACTTAGACCTTCTTAACATTACGGAGTTAGTAGCTGTAGGTGAGCACAATCCCTCCGCGCCCCTTTACCTACTACTTACCCTATAGTCGAGCCATTCTCTTATAAGACTCCAACCTAGCCTTAGCATTCTCCTCTGCAAGCTCAAATAGTTCTTCTGCTTGTTCTGGGAACTGTTTAGCTAGTGATGAATACCTTACTTGAGCCATAATGAAATCCCTGAAGCTTTCTGTAGGCTCTTTTGAATCTAATGTAAATGGATTTGTGCCTTCTGGTACATCTGGATTGAAGCGATATAAGTGCCAGTAACCACATTTAACGGCTTGTGCTTCATTGGCAATAGTTCTACCCATACCTTCTCTTAATCCATGATTGATACATGGTGCATAACAAATGATAATTGATGGACCATGATGAGCTTCAGCTTCTATAATAGCTTTCATAAATTGATTTTTATCTGCCCCCATTGCAACTTGTGCTACATAGACGTTGCCATAACTCATCATCATCATACCTAAATCTTTTTTACGAGATTTCTTACCTGATGCTGCAAACTTCGCAATAGCTGCTGTTGGTGTTGCTTTAGAAGATTGACCACCTGTATTTGAATACACTTCTGTATCAAATACTAAGACATTAACGTCTTCTCCTGTTGCTAATACATGATCAAGTCCACCATAACCGATATCATATGACCAGCCATCTCCGCCTAGCATCCATACAGAACGTTTTACAAGATAATCTTCTTTAGCTTTAATTTCATCTACTAAAGCTTTTACTTCACTATCTTCACAGTTTACTTTATCAAGTACAGCTAAAACTTTATCACTTACAGCTCTAGATACTGCCCCATTTTCTTTGTTATCTAGCCATTCAGAAAAGGCTGTTTTAGCCTCCCCATTAATATTTTTAGAAACTAAAGCCTTCATCGTATCTGCAAGTTTATTACGCATTTGTTTAACGCCTAGATACATACCAAGTCCATACTCTGCATTATCTTCAAATAATGAATTTGCCCATGCAGGTCCTTGACCTTTACTATTCTTCGTATAAGGTGTACTAGGTGCAGAGCCGCCCCAAATAGAAGAACATCCTGTGGCATTGGCAATCATCATACGGTCACCAAAGAGTTGTGTTACCACTTTGATATAAGCTGGTTCACCACATCCTGCACAAGCTCCTGAGAACTCAATAAGTGGTTGTTTGAACTGACTATTTTTAACATTATTAGCTGGTACTAAATCTTCTTTAGGCCTTACCTCTTTCATAGCAAATTCCCAGTTGATCGTTTCATTTTCAGTTTGTGTATCCAGTGGTTTCATAACAAGGGCTTTATTCTTAGCAGGACAAATGTCCACGCAGTTGCCACATCCTGTACAATCCATAGGACTAACTTGCATTCTATAAGTTAAGCCTTCAAAGCCTTTGCCAATAGCTTTCTTAGTTACAAAGCTTGCTGGTGCCTTTTCTGCTTCTCCTTCATCCACTAAGATTGGCCTAATCGTTGCGTGTGGACAGATAAATGCACATTGATTACATTCAATACAGTTTTGTGGAATCCATTCAGGTACATTAATAGCAATACCACGTTTTTCATAAGCAGCTGTGCCACATGGGAATGTACCATCTTCAATGCCATTAAATGCACTAACAGGAAGTTTGTCACCCTCTTGGGCATTCATAGGTCTTAAGATATTTGTAATAAATTCTGGCTCGTCACCTTTATTTGCTTCTACTTCACTAGCATTTAACCAGCTATTTGGTACAGTGATTTGAAGTGCTGCATTAAAGCCGCTTTCAATGGCTGCATAGTTCATATTAACGACTTTCTCACCTTTTTTACCATAAGCTTTTACAACAGCATCTTTCAGATATTTTACTGCATCATTTTCTGGAATAATGGCTGCCAGTTTAAAGAAGGCTGCTTGCATGATCATATTAACCCTACTGCCAAGCCCTATTTCACTAGCAATCTTAGTAGCATTTACGGTATAGAACTTAATATTGTTTTCAGCAATATAACGTTTCATATGAGCTGGTAAATTCTTTTCAACTTGTTCTTCATCCCAAATACAGTTAAGGACAAATGTACCACCTTTTTTAAGTCCTTTTAATACATCATATTGATGGACATAAGATTGATTATGACATGCAATATAATCCGCTTCATCAATTAAATAAGGGCTGCGGATTGGCCTCTTACCAAAGCGAAGGTGAGAAATTGTAACACCGCCTGATTTCTTAGAATCATATGCAAAATAAGCCTGTGCATACATATCTGTATGATTACCAATAATTTTAATTGCTTGCTTATTGGCACCAACTGTACCATCAGAGCCAAGTCCCCAGAATTTACATCTGATTGTACCTGGCGTTGCAATTTTAAGCGTATCTTTAATTTCTAGAGAGGTATCTGTCACATCATCACAAATACCTACTGTAAATCTATTTTTAGGATCTAAGCTATTTAAATTATCAAATACAGCTTTGATTTCTGTAGGTGTTGTGTCCTTTGAACCAAGACCGAAACGTCCACCGATAATCATTGGGGCATTTGGCATACCATAGAAAGCAGCACGTACATCTAGATATAATGGCTCGCCACTTGAACCTGGTTCCTTCGTTCTATCCAGTACACAAATACGTTTAACGCTGCTAGGGATGGCTGCTCGTAAGTGTTTTTCTGAGAATGGTCTATATAAATGCACTTTTACAACACCCAGTTTAGCACCCTTAGCATTTAAAGCTTCTACTGTTTCTTCAATTGTTTCTGTAATAGAACCCATAGCTACAATGACACTCTCTGCATCTGGGGCGCCATAATAGTTAAATAATCCATAGTTTCTACCAGTTAGTTTATTTATTTCTTCTATATAATCTTCTACAATTGGTACAAGATTTTCATAGAATTTATTACATGCTTCTCTTGTTTGGAAATATATATCTGGATTTTGTGCTGTACCTCTTGTCACTGGATGATTAGGTGAAAGCGCATTGTCTCTAAAGTTTTTAAGTGCCTCTTTATCGATGAGTTTGGCAAAATCCTCATAGTCTATTGCTTCTACTTTTTGTATTTCATGAGAGGTTCTAAAACCATCAAAGAAATGTACGAAAGGTACACGTCCTTTAATTGCTGCAAGATGGGCAACTGGTGCTAAATCCATAACTTCTTGAACTGAGCCTGTGGCAAGCATTGCACAACCCGTTTGTCTTGTGGCCATAACATCTTGATGATCACCAAAAATATTTAAGGCTTGTGCGGCTATAGCACGGGCGCTGACATGAAATACACCAGGAAGTAATTCCCCTGCTACCTTGTACATATTTGGAATCATCAGTAGGAGTCCCTGAGATGCTGTGAATGTTGTGGTCAAAGCACCTGCCTGTAATGACCCATGAAAGGCACCAGCTGCACCAGCTTCTGATTGCATTTCGATGACATTAACAGTTTGACCAAAAATATTTCTTTTGTTATTTGCAGACCATTCATCTACTACTTCAGCCATCGTTGAAGATGGTGTAATAGGATAAATAGCCGCTACATCTGTAAATGCATATGCAACATATGCGGCAGCTGTGTTTCCATCAACAGTCATTATAGTTTTTGACATATAATCACCCCTTAAAAATATTGGCACACTCATTCGGAAATATGTAAGTATTTTCCAAACACCATGTTATGTCATAGTCTATATTACGCACTAGATTTGATAAATATTTAATTAATTAACATTTTCTATCATTTGTACAAAGTTTTTTTATAACATTTATATAACTTATACACTTTTTAAGCACCTTCTTGTCCATTTGTGAAATCTGCCTGTACAAAGCAAATAGGTGACGAACAAAAAACATATACATGTCTTTTAACATCACCTATTTATTTTCATCTATTTAATTACAAAACTCTTATTACTTTATATCTTTTGATTAACTTATAGCTCTATATGCTTTAATCTTCTACTATTCTACTGAATATCCTGCTGCTAGACGTTTATAGTTATTATAACGTTCTTTAGCAAATTCTTCTGTCATTTCGAATAGTTCTTCTGCTTGATCTGGGAATTGTCTTGCAAGGGCTGAGTATCTTACTTGTCCCATTAAGAAATCTCTGAAGCTTTCTGTTGGTTCCTTAGAATCAAGTACAAATGGATTCTTGCCCTCTTTCTTAAGTTCAGGGTTAAAGCGATATAAATGCCAGTAACCACATTTAACAGCTTGTTCTTGGTTTGCTGAGCTTCTGCCCATACCTTCTCTAATACCATGGTTAATACATGGTGCATAAGCAATAATAATAGATGGACCTTTATGAGCTTCTGCTTCCATAATTGCTTTCATACATTGTTGTTTATTGGCATTCATTGCAACTTGAGCCACATAAACATTACCATATGTCATCATCATTAAACCTAAATCTTTTTTACGTGATTTCTTACCTGATGCGGCAAACTTCGCAATAGCTGCTGCTGGTGTAGATTTAGAAGCCTGACCACCTGTATTAGAGTAAATTTCTGTATCATATACAAGAACATTCACATCGTCACCGGAAGCCATAACGTGGTCTAAGCCACCATAGCCAATATCATAAGCCCATCCGTCTCCACCAACAATCCAAATAGAACGTTTTACAAGATAGTCTTTATACTTATTAATTGTATCTAAAAGCATTTTACTATTTTCATCAGTTACATTGCCACTTTCAAGTAATGCCATAATCTTTTCACTTGCTGCTTTAGAAGCTTCACCATCTTCTTTAGTAGCCAGCCAATCTCTACAAGCTTCTTTCACATTTTCATCACTGCAGGTATTTTCAAGTTCACGTATAGTTTCTGCTAATTTATCACGCATTTGTTTAACAGCTAAGAACATACCATAACCATATTCAGCATTATCTTCAAATAATGAATTTGCCCAAGATGGTCCTTTACCTTCATGGTTTACAGTATAAGATGCAACCGGGGCAGAAGCACTCCAAATAGATGAACAGCCTGTAGTATTGGCAATCATCATACGTTCACCATAAAGTTGTGTGATGAGTTTAATATAAGCTGTTTCACCACATCCTGCACAAGCCCCTGAGAATTCATGAAGTGGTTGTCTAAATTGGCTACCTTTAACAGTGGTAGGTGAAACAAGATCACCTTTATGCTTAATTTCTTTAACAGAAAATGCCCAGTTAGGTACTTCTATATCTACTTGTGTGGCAATAGGTTTCATTACCAGTGCTTTTTGATCTTTTTTACCCGGGCAAATATCCGCACAGTTACCACAACCTGTACAGTCCATTGTATCTACTTGAATTCTAAATCCTAAACCATCTAGACCTTTTCCTACTGCTTTTAGAGTTGTATAACTTTCTGGTGCCTTACTTTGTTCTTCTTCATCTACTAAAAATGGACGAATCGTTGCATGTGGGCAAATAAAAGCACATTGGTTACATTGAATACAGTTTTCAGGAACCCATTCCGGCACAAGGATTGCTACACCACGTTTTTCATAAGCAGCTGTACCTGTTGGGAAAGTACCATCTTCAATACCATTAAAGGCACTAACAGGTAATGAATCTCCTTCTTGTGCTGCCATTGGACGTAAGATTTCTGTAATGAATGCTGGTTCATCTGCTGATTCTTCCGGTTTAACTTCTACATTTTTCCAGCTCTCTGGGACATTAATTTTAACAGCTGCATCAAAGCCTCTATCAATGGCATCTTGATTCATCTTAACGACTTTTTCACCTTTTTTACCATAGGCTTTAACGATTGCTTCTTTAAGATATTTTTTAGCTTCTTCTTCTGGAATAATATTAGCAAGTTTAAAGAAAGCAGATTGCATAATCATATTAATACGATTGCCAAGGCCTATTTCAGATGCAATTTGAACAGCATTTACTGTGTAGAACTTAATATCATTTTCTGCAATATAACGTTTCATATGAGCTGGAAGCTTTTCATCTACTTGTTTTTCATCCCATAAACAGTTGAGTACAAATGTACCACCTTTTTTAAGGATTTTAAGCATATCATAGGCATTCACATAAGATTGATTATGACATGCTAGATAGTCTGCTTCTTGAATTAAATATGGGCTATCAATTTTTTGTTTCCCAAAACGAAGGTGTGACATTGTAAGCCCACCAGATTTTTTAGAGTCATAATCAAAGTAAGCTTGGGCATACATATCTGTATGTTCTCCAATGATTTTAATAGCTTGTTTATTGGCACCAACTGTACCATCTGAACCAAGTCCCCAGAACATACAGTTAATCACACCTGGTTGGTTAATCTTGAAGTCTTTGGCTCTTTCAAGAGATGTATGTGTCACATCATCATTAATACCAAGGGTAAATCCATTTTTAGGATTATCACTACTTAAATTGTCAAATACAGCTTTAATATCTGCTGGTACGGTGTCTTTTGAGCCAAGTCCATAGCGGCCCCCAATGATTTCTTTTACTGTATCACAGCCATAAAATGCTGCTTTAACATCTAAATATAATGGTTCTCCAAGGGCACCTGGTTCTTTTGTACGGTCTAAGACACAAATTTTTTTAACTGTTTTAGGTACACTCTCAAGTAAGTGTTTACCGGAAAATGGACGATATAAGTGTACTTCTACCACACCATATTTTTTGCCTTGTTTATTGAGCTCATCTATAGTTTGTTCAATAGTTTTTGTAACAGAGCCCATAGCTATAATAATTTCTTCTGCATCTTCTGCCCCATAGTAGTTAAAGAGGTCATAATGTCTGCCTGTTAAAGCATTTATTTTACTAATATATTCTTCTACAATAGGCACTAAATTTTCATAGAACTTATTGCTTGCTTCTCTTGTTTGGAAGTAGATATCTGCATTTTGAGCTGTTCCACGAATAACTGGATGATTTGGAGAAAGGGCATTGTCTCTAAATGCTTGTAGGGCCTCTCTATCAATAAGTCCTGCAAGATCGTCATACCCTAATGCTTCTACCTTTTGAATTTCATGAGAAGTTCTAAAGCCATCAAAGAAATGTACAAATGGTACGCGTCCTTTAAGGGCTGCAAGATGAGCAACAGGGGCAAGGTCCATAACTTCTTGAACAGAACCTGTACAAAGTAATGCACATCCTGTTTGTCTTGTAGCCATTACATCTTGATGATCCCCAAAAATACTAAGTGCTTGTGCTGCTAGGGCACGGGCACTTACGTGAAATACACCTGGAAGTAATTCACCTGCTACTTTATACATATTAGGAATCATAAGTAAAAGCCCTTGTGAGGCGGTAAATGTAGTTGTGAGCGCGCCTCCTTGAAGTGCACCATGGAATGTCCCTGCTGCGCCAGCTTCAGATTGCATTTCTACAACGCTTACTGTTTGGTTAAATATATTTTTTCGCCCATTAGCTGCCCATTCATCTACAACTTCTGCCATAGTTGAGGAAGGGGTAATAGGGTAGATAGCTGCTACGTCAGTATACGCATAAGCCACATATGCAGCCGCTGTATTACCATCT